>NZ_SJUQ01000003.1:0-209796 GCF_004337045.1 Exiguobacterium sp. SH5S4 | reverse complement strand
TGGCGCGAAACAAAACGTCAGACCTGAAAGGCATGACGTTACAGAGCGTGATGGCGATCATCGCGGTAAACCTGAAGCGGATCATCACCCTCTCAAAAGAAAAAACAGGATAAGGGCAAGGAAAAAGAGCGATTGTCCCGACTTGAGTCGGTCCAATCGCCCTTTTTTCTGTTCACGCTCGGATAGAGCGGAGGTTTTTCAGTGCCCTCCATTCGAGAGCGTCCTTTAAAAGCGGTCGTCTTCTTTTATCACACGTGTCCGTTCACGGGTCGTCGTGAGCGCATCGATCGCAAGAGCGATCGCCGCCACCCAGTGCAACATCATGCCAACGAACGGGATGAAGCCGAGCACTGACGCCGTGATCCCGACGATCGGGCCGAACGAGACTTTGTTCAACCGCGATACCGACAGAATCAGGACGACGATGTGAAACACGAGCATGAATCCGAGCGGTGAATAACCCATACTGATGATGAACAGCCCACCGAGCACCGGGATGCCGAGCAACGCCTCAAACGCGGCACCTAACCATTTCAAATTCCGAACCATCGTCTCCACCTCACAGTTCTAGTAAGTAAAACTCATAGCCGCCGTTCTCAGCGAATCCGGCCCGCTTGTAAATCTCGAGTGCGGCCTTGTTTTCGGTCTCGACATCGAGTTCGAGCTTCGTGCGGCCCATACGGAACAGCTGTTGGACCATCTGCTTCAGCATCTTCGTGCCGTAGCCTTGGCCTTGTTCGCTCGCCCGCACGCCGAACGCGTGGATGCTCGCGGCATCGTCACCTGACAACAGCGCGCGGATGACACCGACGGGACGCCCTTCAACTTCACCGATGTACGTCACGCGGTCCGGCGTGTCGATTTGGCTGTAGATGTTCTCGGTCACGTCGACCGGGTCACCGAACGCCTCACTGAGCGTCTCGATGATGACGGGACGGTCAGCGTCCGTCGCCTCACGGAGCGACACTTCGTTCGGTTTCAAGAACAACTCGGCTTTCTTCAAGACGAGGTTGTACTCCGAGAACTGATACGCCGCGCCAAGGTGGTCGACGACCGCCTTACCCGACTTCGACTTGCGGTCGATGACGAACGTGAACGCCTCGCAACCGTTCTCTTTCGCGTCGCGTTTCGCTGCATCGAGGAGCGCCGTGAAGACGCCTTGCTTGCGGTAGTCCGGATGGACGAGCGCATTGACCTCATACTCGTTCGGGAGATACGGGAACAACATCAAATAACCGATCAACGTCTCACCGTCATAGACGGCGTAGTCGTTCTGTCCGACCGCGACGTGACCGATTTTCACGTCGATCGCGTCATGCGCGTTGACCGCTCCTTCGAGCGCTAAAACCTGTTCTGCCTGTCTTGCTTCTTCTACTGTCCAATTCATACGAATCACCTCAACTGTATTGTAGCATAATCGAAAAAGCCCGCCGAAGCGGGCTGACTCATAACGTACGGAACTCGAGCTCCGGGAGCGTCTCAAGTAACTCCGCGATCTCATCCGTATGCGCCTCGGCGCCTGGGACGGCCTCGGTCGGCTCGACCCAGAAGAACGTCTTGTCGCTCGCGCCGAGATAGTTGCCGTAACCGATTTCGGTCGCGAACGCCTCTTCCGAGAGTTCACGGTCGATCAAGTCAAGGTGGAACAACAGTTGGTCGTCCCCGTCCTCGACGTTATAGTAGAGGTCGAACGTGCCGTAGCTATTTTTATCGCCGATATCGACGACGTCTTGTGCTTTTTCGATATAGACGTCACCGCGCTCGATCGCCTCGGCGATCTTCGACGGGAGAATGATCTCGTAGCCGAGGTCGCGGTCACGGATCGTCTGTGACGTATCATCGGTCCGTCCGCGTGACGAGACGACACCGACCGTTGCGACGAGGGCACCGGTCACGCCAAGCGCGACGGCCCATTTTACTGTTTTATTCATGTTGAACTCACTCCTCTTTGATGACTGCCATGAGACGATTATCGCACAAATTAACGTCAAATCATTAAATATTCTGAAAAAACTTTTTAGGATGCGTTGACGCCCGTCCGCCAATCCCATACGATAAAGATATCGTATTACAGAAAAGAGGAACTGACATGTCAAACGAATCCCAATTGTCGCGCGCACAGCTCGACGCGCTCTTGAAAAACGTCTTCGCCCTGCAAATCCCGGTCATCGAAAAATTCATGACGGATCTGTTTAAAAAATACGTCTCGACGGCGTCCACGTTCAAGCAAGACATGGACACGATGAAAGCGAGCGAGTGGCACCAACAATTCTTCGGTCAGAAGGCGATGCCGCACTTGTTCATCGAGAACCTCGGCTTCGGCGCTTCGTTCCGTCACCAGGAACAAGAAAAAGTCGTCAAGATCCCGGACAACATGACGGTCGTCAAACCGGACTCGGACAACCAGATCGAGGAGATTCTCCAAAACCTCGACAAGACGCTCGCGTCGATGGAAGTCAAAAACAAAGGACTCGTTAAAAAGTTCTATAAAGAAACGCTCGAACTCATCTGTCAGCTCGGTAGCCGTACCGGCATGATGGACGAGTTTTATGAGCAGGTCAAAGGCAGTTTGACGAAAGCATGATAAAACATCCACGTCCGCGGACGTGGATGTTTTTCAATATTCGCCTCTAGGCTCGAACACGGCCAAGCGCTCGACTTTGGCCAAGACCGGTCGCGCCCGCTCGATCAGCGTCTTCGTCGTCTCAAGCGAGAGCGATTGCTGATGGGCGTCTACACTTTCCCACACTTCGTAGACGAGAATCGAATCGTCATCGAGTGAGACGTTCACCCGGTACATAGCGCACGTCGACTCTTGTTTCATCGCCTCGGCCGCCTCGAGCAAGATCGCGAGCAACGTGTCACGCTCACCCGGAATAGCGGTCAACTTGCCGAACAATCCATATGGACGCATGAGATCTCTCCTTCCTGATTCTCGACTTGTTCCATAATTTGTGTCAGATTTCCTGCCTCGACCGTAAAATCCGTTGTGAGGTTTGCTATACTAAAACAAAAAGGAAAGGGGCGATACGCGATGCAGCGTCCACCGATGCCTTCCCCCACCCCGGAGGAAGTGCTCCGCTTAAAGCGGGAACATAACCCGATCAAACCGACCGAGCTCTTCGCAAAAGCGCTGCTCCTCTTGATCGGCGCCTTCATTTTCGCCATCGGGCTCGAGGCGTTCCTCGTCCCGAACCAGATCATCGACGGCGGCATCGTCGGCGTCTCGATCATTGTCTCGTATCTGACGGAAACAAAAATCGCCATCTGGCTCGTCCTGTTCAACTTGCCGTTCATCTTCTTCGGCTACCGCCAGATCGGGAAGACGTTTGCCGTCGTCACCCTCGTCGCCATCTTACTCATGTCCGGCTTCACGATCCTGTTACACTCGATCGAACCGTTCACGGACGATCTGCTCCTCTCAACCGTGTTCGGCGGCTTCTTGCTCGGCGCCGGGATCGGACTCGTCATCCGGGCCGGCGGGTCGCTCGACGGGACCGAGATTTTGGCCGTGTCGTTCACGGACCGGCTCCCGTTCTCCGTCGGCGAGATCGTCATGTTCTTCAACATCTTCATCCTCGGCACGGCCGGCTTCGTCTTCAGCTGGGACCGGGCCATGTACTCGCTCATCACTTATTTCGTCGCCTTCAAGACGATCGACATCGTGTTAGAAGGGATCGACCAATCGAAATCGGCGTGGATCATCACGACCGAACCGGATGAGATCGGTCAGGCCATCATGGACCGGCTCGGCCGCGGCGTGACGTACCTTCACGGCGAAGGGGCGTACACGGGCGACGGCAAGAAAGTCATCTTCACCGTCATCAGCCGCTTAGAGGAGACGAAACTGAAAGACATCCTCGACGACTATGACGAAAAGGCGTTCCTTGCCATCGGCAACATTTACGATGTCCGGGGCGGACAGTTCAAAAAGAAAAATATTCACTAAAAAGGTCGGCCCCGGGGCCGACCTTTCGCGTTATCCTAATCGTGCCTGATCGCGTCCGCTCATCTTCGCCGCATAAAGCGCCGCATCGGCCCGCTCGAACACAAGCATGCTCGGTTCGGCGTCGGCGACCGATGCCCCGATCGAGATCGTCATCGGGATCGTTTCCCCCTCGAACGTGAACGGTGTCTCGCGGACGACATCGACGACCGCGTCGGCAAGCGCCACGACGGCCTCCCCTGCACCTTCGACGACCATCAAAAATTCTTCGCCGCCGTACCGACCGACAAATCCCCCGTCCGGGCAGTTCAGGCGTAACGTCTCACCGATTTGACGCAACGCCTCGTCGCCGGCACGATGGCCATATGTATCGTTCAATTGCTTGAAATGGTCGACATCGATGACGAAGAGTGCCCACGGTCGACCTGACAGTTCCACCTCGCTCAACCGTTCGAGCGTCATGTAGCGGTTCGGGAGTCCCGTCAACTCGTCGACCGTCGCCCGATGGGTATGCAGACGGAACATCCAAAGGTGGGTCTCCAACTTCTTGGCACCCCAGTAGCACATCCAAGCCCCGAGCGATGTCATCAGGAAATACGGGATGAACACGTCAATAAACGTATCGAGCGAGACGTTGCCGACGACGCGGACGAGGACGAGCGCCATGCCGATCGCGATGTACACCGCGAACGAATGACCTCGGCGCACCGATTGGCGACCGAGCCCGACGGCAATCACCCAAAAAATGCCGATCATGACGAAGGCGTTCATGATGACCGCACTGAATCCCTCTGTCATCAACCTGGCCGCGACAGATGTGATGATGGCGACGGTCACCCCGACCGGACCGGCGAATGCCGCCGCGAGTGCGAACGGGATGATCCGCAGGTCGATTTTGGCCCCGTCGACGACGATTGAGTTGATCGTCAGCAACACAGCGATCAGTCCGTTCGACAGCCCGAACCAGATGCGGATCGAGATGGGTGATGACACTTGAATCGGCAAAACGTCACGCATCACATAAAACGTCAACGAAATGAGCAAATAGATGATGCTGATATTGATAAAAAAAATGTTTACAACCTGACCCAATCGACCCAATCCTTTCCCAATTCTTCCTATCTATCCTATCGTACCCGTATGACACGTGTCAGCCTATCTAAAAATTCAGCCAGCCAAAAAGTCGAAAGCTCATGCTTCCGACTTGTTTTTAAGCATTTGTTTCATCAAATTGGCACTATCGCGGGCCGATTCGTTCTCGGTTTGCATCTGGACATACACCTCGTGGCGATGGATGTCGATGTGACGCGGGGCGTCGATGCCGAGCTTGACTTGGTCGCCTTCGATGGCGAGCACGGTGAGCGTCACATCGTCGCCGATATGGATCGCCTCACCTTGTTTTCGTTTCAATACGAGCATCAGCGCACCTCTGCTTTCTGGCCGCCGAGCGGGTAGCGGGCCGAGTAGGCATCGTCAAGGATGACTTGCTTGCCACGGCGCTCTTTCGTCTCGATGACGATCGGTGCCTTCAAGTTGAGCGTCGAGGCGTCGAACGGTTCGCGAAGCGTGACGATGGCGTATACCGAGACGTGCTCGGCCTCACCGATCGCGAGTTGCTCCTTGGCACCGTCCGTCAGTTCGAACGCATAATCCGCCTTATGCCAAAACGGGTTCGTCACGACGAACGCACAAGCCGCATCTTCGATCGACTGCAATGACCAGAACGGGAGGTCGTCCCCGTACGGAATGAGGACGAACGTCTTCGAGTCCGGAAAACCGGGCACCTCGCTGACGAACGAAATCGTCTCTTCATCATTCACTTCAATCTTGCCAAAATAATCTGTCTCAATGAACATGGTTTGTCCTCACTTTCAACGCGTCTCATCATACATGCCACCGATTGGCCACATCTCGAGCGACGCCTCTTGGCGAAGCGAGATGTCCGTCGTCCATGGTGTGAACGAAATCTCGGCCGGGGTAAGCGATACATCTATTTGTGCCGGCGTCAGGTTCCATTCGATTTTGACATCCGCCGGCGTATACGTCAACTTGACGCGGTCGATCGACTTCGGCATATAGCCCATGTCGACGATCGGGTACGGGTCGTTCACTTTACTCGCGGCGATGCTCGGGATCGGGTTGCCGTTCTCGATCCGCATCAGTTGATCGCCTTCCCGGGCCGCCTGACTCGTCGCCTCACGCACGCCTTGTTCGCCGAGCTGGCCGAAGTAGCGGCCGAGTTCGAGCGCGCTTTTCAAGTTGCTCTCACTGCGTGCGACCGATGAGTCGACTTCGAGCGTGCCTTGTCTCGTCTGTTGCGTCATCTCGACCTTGCCTTGCGTCATCGACACGTCGGCCCGCCCTTGTCTCATCTCGAGCACGGGGCGGTTCGACGTCATCTGGATCGCGGCCTGCGTCTGCCGCATCTCAAGTCTCGCCAGGTTCATCCGCGCTTACCGGAGGAAGTCGAGGAGCGTCGGCTGGATGATGCGGGCCCCGGCTGAGAGTGCGGCCCGGTGTACCGTCTCATGTGACTTGAGCTCCATGATGACTTTCTCGATATCGATATCTTCATTGTTCGACATGATCGTCTTGGCGATGATCTCGTGGTCTTGCAGACGATTATCGACGAGTTCGAGGCGGTTGGCGCGAGCCCCGAGTTCGGCCCGCTCCGTGATCAAGCTTTGACCGAGCGTGTCGAGCGTCGCCAGTTCGGCTGATAGATCGGCCCCACCTGTCGTCGCTGCCCCAAGCAAGCCACTTAACTTTTGAAGTCCCTCAAACAGCTTTTGTCCAAAGACTGTCTCCGGTTGCATATTCACTTGCATCTTGATCCCTTTCGAGACTTCGAACTCGATTTTACCGCTCGGGTCAGGATCACCCGGTATTTCGTTTGCTGTATAAATTTCAGCAATCGTGACCGGATTTAAAGGATCGTTCTTTAAATAGCCCTTTAACTTGTCCATATCGATAAGCGGTTGATCCGTCTTCGTCCCGTTATAAATATACTTCTCGCCGGCTTTCGAGTTCGCGAGCGAACCGATATGTTCGACGAGTTGGTCGATCTCACTCTTGATGATCTCGCGTTGCGACGACTCGTACGTGTCGTTCGCCGCTTGCGTCGTCAGTTCACGGATCCGTTTGACGGCTTCCGTCACTTCGTTCAACGTCGAGTCGGTCAAGTCCATCCAGCTCGTTGCTTCGCTGACGTTACGGCGGAACTGGTCGACTTCGCGCACTTCGGTCCGGTAACGGATGCCTTGCATCGCGACGACCGGGTCCTCGGACGCTTTTTGGATCCGTTTCCCGCTGATCAGTTGTTCTTGGACGCGGGCAAGCGTGTTATAACTGCTCGATAAATGTTTTAAGTTCGTCTGTGTGAGCATCGTCTGTGTGACACGCATTACTCATTACCTCCCTACGACACCCATGCCGTTAATGATTTTGTCGAGCATCTCGTCGACCGCCGTGATGTTCCGTGCCGCCGCGTTATAGGCGTGCTGATACTGGATCATCATCGTCATCTCTTCGTCGAGCGAGACCGCGCTCACCGATTGGCGGCGTTGGTCCGAACTCGCCATGAGCGCGAACGTGCTCTTGGCGAGACTTCCGCTCTGGCTCGCCGAGACGGCCATGTTGCCGATGACGTTTTGATAATACTTCCCGATCGACGAATTGGTCGTGACCGAGCCGCCCGTAAACGCCAACGCTTGGTTCTTCAAGTCGGCAAGCGCCAACGCCCCACTGCCGTCGCCGATGTTGCCGTCTTTTGAAGCAGCGATCAAATCGAGGTTCTTCATAATGTCATCGCCGACGGTTATATCCGCCGCACTCGTCACGTTCACGAAGAATTGATCCGTGCCGGCGACGCCTGTCGCATCGATATTGCCACTATGCGCGGTGTTGAAGGCAGTCGCGAATTGATTGGCCATCTCATCCAAATCTTTCAGCATGACGGTGAAGGCCCCGTCAATCCCTTCGCTCGCACCCTCGCCATACATTTCGACGAGTGCTTTCAACTTCCCGTTCGGAATCTCGGCGTGGGTGAGCGGCGTGACTGCGCCTGCCGCATCCGTCAATTCGAGGCCGTCAAATTTCCCGACCCCTCCTCCGATGGCGTCAACGAGTGTCACGTTGTTCGGTGCGGCTTTCGTTCCGAGGTTGACGACAATGTCGATCCGCCCCTCGGCCATCCGCTGCGAGTTACCGCGCGTCTCGCCGTTCAAGTAGTCGACCGGTTTGCGCTCGAACTCGACGTATTGCGCGAGCTCGTCCATGTAGCGGTCACGTGCGTCATACAGTTCGTTCGGGAGCGCGCCGAGCGGTTCTGCGTCCCCGATTTGGCGGTTGACGTCGCTGATCTTCGTCAACAGGTCGTTCACTTTCTTGATGACGACGTCGGCTTCTGACTTCAAATCGTCTTGGACTTTCGTGAGCGAGGACGACATATAGTTGAACGTCTCGGCGAGCGTCATCGCCCGTTGACGAACGACGCTGCGGGCGCCGGTGTCATCCGGGTTGACCGACAAGTCTTGGAGCGATCCCCAGAACAAGTCGAGTGATTTGGCGAGACCATTCTCAGAAGGTTCGTTGATGATATCCTCCATCCGGCCGAACGCCGCTTCTTTCGTCGCGTAAAACGAGTTTTTGACCGTCTCGTCACGGTACTGTTGGTCGACCATCAAGTCACGGATGCGGGCGAGCGTCTCGCCGCGGACACCGGTGCCGAACTGTCCGGCCTTCGTTCCGCCGAAGTTGACACTCAGTTGCTCGGTCATGCCGATCGTCAGCCGCTGGCGCGAATAACCCGGGTTCGAGGCGTTGGCGACGTTGTTCCCCGTCGCCTGCAGCGCCCACTGGTGCGTCGTCAAACTGCGTCGCGCCGTCTCTAATCCCATAAATGTTGAGCCCATGAATGTTCCTCCTTATACGTCACGGCTGAACGAGCGTGTCTCGAACGCCTGTTGCCCGTATGTGAAATCGTCTGCTTCTGGCATGAGCATGTCCAAATGCCAATTGATATACCGGAGCGACTGTTCGAGCAACGTCGCGTTCAGTTCATTCTGTCGCTTCAGTTCGAACAGCACCGGTCGTAGCGCTTCCTTCTCTTCATCGTCCAAAACGAGCAAACCTTGAAGTCGTTCCGTCTCTTTTTGTCCGATTTGTCGGACAATCGTCGCTTCTTCTTTGACGAGCGCGCTGAAAGCGGGCATATCACCTTTGATGAGCAGTTGTTCTTTTGCGTAAGCGAGTTCGAGTAAACGTGTATGTAATGTGAGCATAATGGTCTCCTTTTTCCAAAAAAAGAGCTGACTAAAAAGGGGTTCCCTTGTCTAGTCAGCTTCCGTGCCGTGTTATAAGTGCGAAGGCCTCAAGCGGACCTCGCTTCCATTCATCCTTGTAGAAAGCGTTTGGCGATGTCGCGCGCGTCCCGTGTATACGTCCCTGCGTTGATCTCCGCCTTCAAGGCGCTGATCTTCTCAAGACGGTCCGGATTTTTCACCGGTTCTTCAAACCGGGCGCGGGCTTCTGCCGATATCGATATTCGGTCCGTTTGGCGTGTTAGCTCGGGCTTCGTCTCGGCTTGCGTTTTCTTCTCGTAAGTGTTCGGTAAATGTACCCACTTTGCAGAATCGATGCGCATGCGTGTCCCCCCTCTTCTAAGTTGTTAGTCCAAACGATAAGCGCGAGCGCTCGTTTTGGTTACAGTTGCTTGTAAACCTTGTAGTTCTTGCTGCATCTCCGCCTGACAAGCCGAACAAACTTTTCCTTCGTTCGTCGCCTTGCCGCAGCGCACACAAGCGATGCTCATTGCTGGGTTGTCCTTGATGATCAAGCGTCCTTCATGGATATATCGCGTGATATCAAGTTCGGAGACACCTGTCGCTTCGACTAAGGCCCCGATCGTTGTCTGTTTGTTGGCTGGTTCCCGAATGAAGTCCCGAACTTTCAAGAAGTTTTGGAAATCGACTTCACTGCATGACGGACAGTACGGCGAGCGGCTTTGTTTCATAAACAAACGCCCACACATCTGACAAGTTGCTGCTTCCAATGTCATTCACCTCTGCCCTTTATATCGGACGCATTTTTGATTTGTTTAGCGCCCGGAACAGGCAAACCGCAGAAACTTCTGCATAGCCGGCTTTCTTCAGTGTGTACGCTGCTTGGTGGAGCGTCGTGCCGGTCGTATAGACGTCATCGACGAGCACGATTTTCCCATATGTAGTCGCAGCTTGTACAGCAAACGGGTTTGGACGGTGCCGCCTTTCTCCTTTCCCAAATTCACGCTGACTTGAAACCTCTTCTTTTTGAAGGAGTTGTTTTGTCGGTCCGATCGATCGGGCGAGCACGTCGGCCTGGTTGAAGCGACGCGTCAAAAGCCGCTCCTCCCCGAGCGGGATCGGCACGTAGATGGCGCCCGGTTCGCGCGTCCGTTTGAGCACGTCTGTCACGTGGCCGACGAGCGCGACGTCCCCGCCGAACTTGAAGCGATGGAGCCAATTCGTACCGGCCTCGTCGTAAACGTAGAGGCAACGGACCGTCAAATCGAGACCGAGCGCGAGCCAACGGATGCAGTCCGGGCACGTCTTCCCGTCTGGGCTAGGGTGACCGCAGCGTGGACATCCCGCTTCGAGCGGGGTCAACATCGCTTCACAGTCCGGACAGACCCAGTCGCGTTTCAATAGCGTCGCCGGACTCCACGGCACCGTCATCAGTTGGCGGCAGACGAGGCAGTTCATCGCCGGTTCGCCTCCTCGATCGCGCGGATGGTCCGGTCTTGCCGGAACGTCCGCTCGGTATAGAACAAGACGACGTCCCCGGTCGGCGCGTCAGGCTTCCGTCCGGCCCGACCCGCCATCTGGATGAGGGCGCGCGTCGAGAACAGCCGATGGTCACTATCGAGAATGGCGACCTGGACGCCGCGGACGGTCATGCCGCGCTCCCAAATCGACGTCGCGAGCACGATGCCGTTCGTTTCTTCTATCCAGACGAGCGTATCCGTCCGCTCATCAGTGTCGGCCGAGACGGCCCGGTAGTCGAGCCCGGCCGTCTCAAGTAGCTTTCCATAACGGGCAAGGTCCGGTTTCGTCGGGACGAACAACAGGCGCGGCGCCTCATGGCTCCGGCAAAAGTCGAGAATGGCCTCATCGGTCTGTTTGACGAGCCGCGGCACCGGCAAGTCGTGGCCGTGGTAGCGGCGCGACAAGTGGATGGTTGGGAACTGGCGCTGCCAGAGCGTCGGTGTCGCCGTCACGAACAAGAAGACACCTTTCCCGGCGCGCCAGAGCGTCCACCAGAGCGACAAGTCGAAGGCGAACGGGAACGCGTCCGACTCGTCGACGAGGACATAATCGAACACGTCGCGCAAATTCACAAGAAGCGGGGCCGTCGCGACGGTGATCATCCCGATCGATTCCTTGTCCCCGCCCCCGTAGCGCCTTGTGATCGGGACGGTGAAACTTGCCTCGAGACGATCGGCCCACTCGATGGCGACATCACGCCGTGGCGAGACGATCAACACCCGCCCCCCTTCGTTGACGACGCGCTCGATGACCGGGAACGCCATCTCGGTCTTGCCGGCGCCGCAGACGGCGTGGACGAGACCGGTCTGTCGTTTCTCCCACCACGTGAGCAGTTGCTCGCTGACACGTTGTTGCGCGTCTGCCAGTGCGAACGGCATGACGAGCTCGGTCGGTTCAGGCGGTGTCGTGATATCCCGCTCTTCTAAATAGTCACAGCGACAGACGCGCCCGAGGTGCAAGCAGTTGCGGCAATACTGACAGGCGCCGTGATGACAGGTGAACGCGCGGATATCGGTGCTCAGACAGCGCTGACAGACGCCGAAGCGGATGGCCGGTCTCCCGGTCGGACTGATGATGAGTTGTCCCATACGAATCCCCTTTTTTTCTTGACGGTAGCACGGGCCGTGACGAAGCACGAACTCGCTTGTTCACCGGATGGGATGGTGTTACGACACACAACAAGGCCTGACTCGGATCGAGTCAGGCCTACGCTTATTTCTGTTTATGGAACATGATCGCCTCGTACGCCCGGAGCGACAACGTCGTTCCGTCGAGCTGCGGCACGTCGTAGTTATGGCTAACGACGTCGGCACACGTGAACGATTCAGGAATCTCATACGTTGTCTCGGGCCCATAGAAGTTGGCGACGACGAGTACTTCTTCTTCGTCCGTCTTCCGTGTGTATGCCCAGACGTCTAGGTCCTGTTTCGTCAACAGTGTATAGTCCCCGTCCGTCAACACGTCGAGCTCTTTGCGGAGCGAGATCAAGTTCTTGTAGTGGTAGAACACCGAATCCGGGTCGTCGAGCGCCGTCTCGACGTTGACCTCCGTATAGTTCGGCGCCACGTTGATCCACGGTGTCCCGCTCGTGAAGCCGGCGTGCGGCGTCGCGTCCCACTGCATCGGCGTCCGTGAGTTGTCGCGTGACTTCTGTTTGATGGCGGCCATCATGTCCTCGTGCGACACGCCCTCGGCGCGCTTCAACTTGTAGATGTTGAGCGTCTCGATGTCGCGGTACTCGTCGAGCGAGTCAAACCCTGGGTTCGTCATGCCGATCTCTTCGCCTTGATAGATGTACGGTGTCCCTTGTAGGCCGTGGAGCACGGTCGCGAGCATCTTGGCGCTCTCGACGCGGTGGTCGGTATCGTTGCCGAAGCGGCTGACGACGCGCGGCTGGTCGTGGTTGCACCAGAAGATGGCGTTCCAGCCTTTACCATGCATCCCTTCCTGCCACGTCGACATGATATCTTTCAGCTGCACGAAATCGAACGGTGCGGCGACGAACTTCTCGCCGTTCGGGTAGTCGACTTTCAAGTGGTGGAAGCTGAACGTCATGCTGAGCTCACGCTCGTCCGGGCTCGAGTAGCGGACGCAATGGTCGAGCGTCGTCGACGACATCTCGCCGACCGTGATGACGTCATGCCCCTCGAACACTTCGCGGTTCATCTCTTTCAAGAACTCATGGATGCGCGGTCCGTCCGTATAAAACTTGCGGCCGTCCGACTCGTCCTCCGGGAAGTCCTGTTGCTTCGAGATCAAGTTGATGACGTCGAGGCGGAACCCTTTGATGCCTTTCTCGCGCCAGAACCGCATCATCTCGTAGACGTCCTCGCGCATCTGTTCGTTCTCCCAGTTCAAGTCGGCCTGCGTCTCGTCGAACAAGTGGAGGAAATACTGACCGCTCTTGTCGTCATACTTCCAGGCGTTGCCCCCGAACTTCGACTCCCAGTTCGTCGGTTCGTCGCGCCAAATGTAATAGTCCCGGTACCGTTCGTCACCGGCGAGCGATTTTTGGAACCACTCATGCTCGGTCGACGAATGGTTGACGACGATGTCCATCATCAGTCCGATCCCGCGCGCCTCGGCCTCGCGGACGAGCTCGTCCAAATCATCCATCGTCCCGTACGACGGGTCGATTGCGTAATAGTCGCTCACGTCGTACCCGTTATCGTTTTGCGGTGACTTGTACACCGGTGTCATCCAAATATATTCGATACCGAGCTCGGCCAGATAATCGAGTTTCGACGTCACTCCTTTGATCGAGCCGGTAGCGTTACCTTCCGGGCTGTAAAAGCTTTTTGGATAGATTT
Organism: Exiguobacterium sp. SH5S4; assembly: GCF_004337045.1. Taxonomy (NCBI): domain Bacteria; kingdom Bacillati; phylum Bacillota; class Bacilli; order Caryophanales; genus Exiguobacterium; species Exiguobacterium sp. SH5S4. The sequence goes on along the minus strand of NZ_SJUQ01000003.1, from coordinate 196,237 downwards.
GATAGACGACTGATTTGCGCCAGTTTGTTTGTGTCATGAACGACAGCTCCTTTTGTAAGAGTTTTCATTTTGATAGGAAAAGGGGAAGAACCTCCGTCCCTCCCCTGGTCTTTCCCCTATTATGCAACTTTGTTTTCTTTGAGTTCGCCTTTTTTCATGTAGCGTTTCGACAAGGCGAACGTGAGCACGAACGGGACGACGATCGCGATGATCATCCCGACGATGAAGAGCAAGATCTTGTCCGTGAAGATCGACAGGAAGCCAGGGAGTCCCCCGACGCCGATCCCGATGGCCTGGACGTCGTTCAGCGTGATGAAGATGGCGGCAGTCGCCGATCCGATCATCGCCGAGTAGAACGGGAATTTGTTCGGTAAGTTCACCCCGAACATGGCCGGCTCGGTGATCCCGAAGTAAGCCGAGATCGCTGACGTCGACGCCATACTCTTTTGTTTGGCGTTGTGCTTGTAGACGAAGAACATAGCGAACGCAGCCGAACCTTGGGCGATGTTCGACAGAGCGAGCATCGGCCAGATGAACGTGCCGCCCGTCTCCGCGATGAGTTGCAAGTCGATCGCGATGAACAAGTGGTGCATCCCCGTGACGACGAGCGGTGCGTAGAACAAACCGAACAATAGCGCACCGACAATCGGTACTGCTTCGAACACGTTGACGAGGCTCGTCGCGATGACGTTACCGATTCCACGTGTGACCGGTCCGACGATCGCAAGGGCGAGGAAACCTGTGACGACGATTGTCGTGATCGGCACGACGAGTAGCTGAATCGCGTTCGGAACATGTTTTTTCAAGAACATTTCAATATGGCTCAAAATGAAGGCCGCGGCCAAAATCGGCAAGATTTGACCTTGATAGCCGACTTTCTCGATTTCGAACAGCCCGAGGATGTCGAACGTCGGGATATCGCCTTCAAGCGCCGCTTGCCCGTAACCCCATGCGTTCAACAAGTCCGGGTGGACGAGCAGTAGACCCATGACGATACCGAGCACTTCGCTGCCGCCAAAACGCTTCGTTGCCGACCAACCGACGAGGGCTGGCAGGAAGATGAACGCCGTGTTCGCCATCATGTTGATGAGGTCCCATAAGCCTTGCAAGTTCGGATACGCCTCGATGAGCGTCGCATCGTCGACGAACAATCCTTCTGAGGCGAGCAAGTTGTTGATCCCCATCAAGAGACCGGCGACGATGATGGCCGGGATGATTGGCATGAACACGTCCGAGAACACTTTGACGAGTTTTTGGAGCGGGTTCATCTTCTTGCCGCCGGACGATTTGACTTCAGCGACCGTTGCCGCCTCGAGCCCGGCGAGTTTGATGAACTCGGCATAGACGCGCTCGACGTCCCCGGCACCGATGACGACTTGGTACACGCCCGAATTCTCGAACGCCCCTTTGACGAGATCGGCTTCTTTTACTTTTGCCTCATTGACGAGCGACTGATCTTTCAGTGAGAGACGGAGTCGCGTGACACAGTGCGCCGCTTTATCGACGTTATCCTTGCCTCCGATGGCTTCTAGGATATCCGCGGCGATTTGACGATAATCTGCCTTCATAAGATAGGCCTCCTTTGTGTGAAAGCGTTTGTTGAGAACGGTTACATATGATTACAAACAAAGTTTAACTTATATAGACGAGTCCTGTCAACAACTTATCTATATAAGTTTATCGTGACGACTGTGTGACAAGCGTTCACTATTTTTGTTCCCTCTCCTCCCGATTCAAAACGACAAAAAGACCCCTTCTTGAAGAAGGAGCCTTAACGACGGGCCACATCGCTGAACTGAAACTTGTCGAGCCGGTGACGGGACTCGGTGTATTCGAACTGCCGGCCCTCGTACAAAAACGTGTCGTTCGTGATGACGATGACATATTCGTAATGACCCAAGTCGAGCCGCGACCGGTCAAGCTCGGTCACGTCCTCGGCCGCGATTTTCCGCTTCGCATAGCTGATCTGTTGCCCGAGCTCGTGCTCGACGTATTGATAGATCGAGTGCTCGGCAACCTGTTTCGTCAGACCGGGGACGAGGTCTTTGACGAAATAGTTCACGTCTAAAATGACGTTCTCCCCGTCGAAGTTGCGGACCCGTTCGATCCGGTAGACGAGCGTGGCGGGCTCAAGGCCCATCCGCTCGGCGAGCCAACTTGGTGCCTCGATCTCCTCGAACGAGGCGACGCTCGTCTCGATCGAACGTCCGAGCATACTGGCGTATATTTCCGAGAAGCTGACGATGCCGTTGAACTGGAACTCGATCTGGTCGCGGCGTAGCACGAACACGCCTTTGCCGTGATGTTTGCGGACGTAGCCGTGCTCTTGGAGCAGATCGAGCGCCTTACGGACCGTGCCTCGGCTCGCCTCATATTCATGCATGAGTTCTGTCTCCGACGGCAGTTTCGACTCCGCCTCGTACTCACCCGTTTTCATCCGTTCGGCGAGCCGTTCGTAGATTTGACGATACTTGGCCACAAGCCCACTCCTTTCTTCATCGAAAAAGACGACCATTTGGCCGTCTTCTGTTTAGCGTTCGCAGTGATACCACGTGATGCCGATCGCACCAGGGCCAAGGTGTGTCCCGATGACCGGTCCGAAATGACCACCCGTGACTTGCGCTTGCGGAAACTTCTGTTTCATCGAGGCAATCTCTTCGGCCTGACGTTCCGGGCAGTTGGCGTGGATGATGCCGATGCAATAGCCGGCGCCGTCACCGACGATCGATTGGTCCATCATCTCTTCGATGCGACGGACCGCCTTCTTGTACGTCCGGATCTTCTCGAACGGGACGATCTGTCTATCCTGAAAATGAAGGACCGGCTTGATCTGCAGGAACGAGCCGACGAGCGCTTGCGCCGCGCTGAGCCGTCCGCCCCGTTGGAGGTGGTCGAGGTCATCGACGACGAAATAGGCACGGATCCGTTCACGCGTCTTCTCGAGATGCTGCATGATCTCCTCGGCCGAGGCCCCAGCGTCACGCATATGGACGGCCTCTTCGACGAGAAACGCCTGAGGCATGCACGAGATCTCAGAGTCGAACGTATGCACGTTGACATCGACCATGTTGTTCAAGGCGATCATCGATTGATACGTACCGCTGATCCCGCTCGAGAGCGTGATGGCGACGACGTCGGTCACTTCAGCCGGAAGGCTGTCGATCAGTTCGACCGTCTCCCCGATGATCGGTTGCGATGTCGTCGGCAAATTCCCCGCCTCGATCCGTTCATAAAACGCCTCCGTCGTGATATCGACGGCCTCACGGAAAGATTCTCCGCCGAAGATGACGCTGAGCGGTGCGACGTGGACGTCGTGGCGCTCACAAAAATCGGCCGGCAAATAAGCGGTACTGTCGGTCAAAATCGCTATGTTTCCCATACTATATCCTCACTTTACATCGTTTCGTTTTTCCAATTGAATTAAGATTCCATTCCATATTGTAGCACAAAAGCGATGTATTGCATCGGTCAAGGTCAAATCTCGACCCACCCGCGGCGGATCGCATCGACGACGGCTTGCGTCCGGTCGTTCACTTCCATTTTGCGAAGGACCGATGAGACGTGGTTCTTGACCGTCTTCTCACTGATGAACAGCATGTCGCTAATGTCGCGGTTCGAGCGGCCATCGGCGAGCAAGTGGAGCACTTCGACCTCACGGCGCGACAGCAACCGATAAACGGGATCGTCCATCCGGTTCACGACATTCCGTTCGGCTTGTTCTCCTTTGAACTGGAGCAGGCGGCGATAATCCTTCAACACGTTCGTCGTCACTTTCGGGTGCAAGTACGCCCCGTCTTTCGCGACCGAACGAACGGCCGAGATGAGTTCGCTTGAAGCAACTTCTTTCAACAGAAAGCCCGATGCCCCGGCCTCGAGCGCATGCGTTATGTAAGATTCGTCGTCATGGATCGACAGGATGAGGACGCGCGTGTCCGACGATGCCGCGGTCAACTGTTTCGTCGCCTCGATCCCGTTCAAGTCCGGCATGTTGATGTCGAGGATCATGATCTCCGGTTTCTCCTCTTTGGCGATGCGAATCGCATCAGCACCCGTCCGCCCTTCAGCGATGACGGTGAACTCGTCTTCTAAATCAAAGATCCGCTTCAAGCCCTCTCGAAACAGCTCATGGTCATCGACGATTGCGATGCGGATTGTATTTGTCATTTCCATCGTACACTCCCCTTTATCTGTATTACAAAATCGGGATCGACATGCGGACGACCGTCCCTTTGCCGATTTCCGAATCGATATTGATACTGCCGTTCACAAGCTCGATCCGTTCGCGCATCCCAACGATACCGAACGACTCTTGCCCGATCATACTCGGCACGAAGCCGACCCCGTGATCGCGCACGTGAATGTGAATCACGTCTAGCGCTTGCTCGACGTTGACGATGATTTCCGTCGTCTTCGAATGCTTGATCGCATTTTGGACCGCCTCTTGGACGAGCCGGAAGACGTTGATCTCGAGTTTTTCCGAGAGACGTGCCCGGTTGCCGCGGTAGTTGAGCCGCGTCTTGATCGCCGTGTACTCTTCCGTCTGATGTAAATAACGCTCGAGCGTCGGCAAGAAGCCAAGGTCGTCAAGCGACATCGGCCGCAGGTCGTAAATCAAGCGGCGCACGTCGACGAGCGCCCCACGAATCAGCCGTTTCAGCTCGTGCAGTTCGGCGAACGCCTCGTCCTTGCCTCTTCGGTCGAACGTCTTCTCGATCAAGTCGGCCCGAATCAAAATATGGGCAAGGGATTGCGCGGGGCCGTCATGCATTTCCCGGGCCAGGTGGCGCCGCTCACGCTCAGCCGCCTCGAAGACGCTGATCGCCATCTCTTGCTTCTTCATCATGTCCGAATACTCTTGCTGCAGGTCGTCGCGTAAAAAGTTGAGGACGACCGTGACGCGGCTGACTAACCGGTCCGCCCGCTCCATCGTATCCTGAAGGACGAGCAACCGCCGCTCGAGGTCGTTTCGGCGCTGCTGGCTCACCATCTCCTCTTTTTGGATGAGGAACCGCTCGAGCTGCATCTGGTTGGCGAGTTCATACGCCTCGCGAATCTCTTGCTCACTATGTATATGGAACTTCTTACTCACTTGAACGAGTTTATTCTTCGCCGCTTTCACTAATAGATCGAGGCGCTCGGACTCTTTAATGTGAAACTCGATCTTTTGCGTCAACTCTTTTAACTCCGTTTGGATCGACGAATACTCATTAGCTGAATTTTCAGTTATACGGACGATCTCCTCTTTACTCTCCGTCACCGTATCAATCATATTTGTTATGATATGCTCTAATGCTGTACGATCGGTAATATGATTCACGATGCCATCCCCTAATAGTTCGGTAGTAAGTCCTCATTTGTTTCTATTATCGACTGCATAAGCGTTCGTTTCCAGTAAGAATCAGAGGCTGTCTTCACAATTCGCCACTTAATCTACAGACGCCTACTCGATTTCAAAAAAAATACATGAAAATAGAAAGGAGAATTTTCAGAAATGTCTACTGAACAAAATTATACTATAAAACAAGACGGAGAATACGAGGTCGTCATACAAAAATCAAAATTTATCGCTCACTTTAAACGCGTCGCGACCGAAGCGGAAGCCCAGACGTTCATCCAAACGATCAAAAAAGCGCATTGGAGCGCCAATCATAATTGTTCAGCCTACATCATCGGAGCCCGGAACGAATTCCAAAAAGCGAACGATGACGGCGAGCCGAGCGGGACGGCCGGCCTGCCGATGCTCGAAGTGCTCCGTAAACGCAATTTGAAAGACACGGTCGTCGTCGTCACCCGCTACTTCGGCGGCATCAAGCTCGGCGGCGGCGGACTCATCCGCGCCTACGGCGGGACGGTGAGTGACGGGCTCGATGCGGTCGGGATCGTCGAACGGTTGCCGATGCAACGTCTCACGCTCACGGTCGACTACGGATGGATCGGGAAAGTCGAGAACGAGCTCCGCCAGTCCACTTATTTGCTTGACGAGATTGTCTATGCCGACACCGTCACGTTCCACATCTCGGTACCGGTCGAAGCGACCGAGGAAGCGCTCGCCTGGCTCGTCGATTTGACGAACGGTCAAGGCGGACTCGAGACCCAGGACGTCCGTATCATCGAACGTGATTTTGTGCGCTAGGTCCCGTATACTAAAAGAAATGACTGAAATGAGGAGACGACATGGAACAAGACTCCCGCAAGAAACGCTCCGTGTGGACAATCGGTCTGCTCGTGCTTGGCCTCGTCCTGCTGATCGGCGGTTCGGCCTTCGGCTACTTCGTTTTCAAGGCGAACGAGACGGCAGAGACCACGAACAGCGAACTGACGCGTGGCGACAAATCGGAACGTCGCGACGACACGATCGATTTGACGAAAAATCACTTCTCCGTCCTGCTCGCCGGCGTCGATGGCGGCGCCTCGCTCGAAGAGGGACGGACCGACTCACTGATGGTGGCGACGTTCAACAAGGAATCTCGCCAAGTGACGCTCGTCAGTATCCCCCGCGACGCGTACGTCGATATCGTCACGGAGGACGGCGAGTTCAAGGACAAGATCAACCATGCGTATGCGTACGGCGGCATCGACACGACGATCGCCACGGTCGAGACGCTGTTTGACATCCCGATCGATTATTACGCGACGATCAACTTTGACGGCATCGAAGACCTCGTCGACGCGGTCGGCGGCGTCGAAGTCGACGTGTTGATCCCGATCTCAGGACGGGCCACCGGCAACGTCGAGCTCGAACCGGGCGTCCAGATGCTAGACGGCAAGGAAGCACTCGCCTATTCCCGCATGCGGAAAGACGACCCAGAAGGCGACATCGGCCGGGCCAAGCGCCAACAACAAGTGCTCGAGGCCATCATCAACGAGGCGACGACGATCAATTCGTTCACGAAGCTCAACCGGATCATGACTGCGGTCGGCAATAATATCCGAACGAACATGTCGCTCTCCGAGGCGTCCCAGCTCCAGCCGTATACGAAATCACTCCGCTCATTCAACCAAGAGACGCTAGAAGGCGGCGACTTGACGATCGGCGGTGTCTACTATTATGAGTTGGACCAGGCGGATTTGAACGATAAGCGGGCACTGTTGAAAACAGAGCTCGGTCTTCCGGTCACGGCCGAAGACAGTGGACCTGACCCAGGCGACGGTTTTAGCGAGACGACGACGTATTGACCTAAAAAAACGACCAAGGACATGGCGTCCTTGGTCGTTTCTATGTGTATATCCAAGTCACGTCTTCGCCCGGCCGAGCAGGCGGCGTGACGTCTGGATGATCGGTTTGTAGTTCGGGTGGATCAACTCCGTCGACTCGACGATCAGTTCGATGACGATCAAGACGATGACGAACGTGATGACGGCACCGACCATCGTCGTCTTCGCGAACAGAATCGAGGCGATGCCGAAGAAGAACGTCATCCCATACATGAGGAGCACCGCTTGGCGCGTCGTGAACCCCATATCGATCAATTGGTGGTGCATGTGTGACTTGTCAGGCGACATCGGCGGGCGCCCTTGGACGAGCCGGCGGACGATCGCGAAGATCGTATCCGAGATTGGCAGTCCGAGCAAGAGGACCGGCACGACGAGCGAGAACAGTGTCACGTTCTTGAAGCCGATCAGCGAGAACACGGCGAGCATGTAGCCGAGGAAGAGCGCACCCGTGTCCCCCATGAATATCTTCGCCGGGTAGAAGTTGTGGACGAGGAACCCGAGCGTGCTCGCGAGCAGCAAGAGCGCCATCATCGTCAAATAGACGTTCCCTTGAATGATGGCCAGAAGCGCGATCGTCCCGAGCGCGATGCTCGAGACCCCGGCGGCGAGACCGTCGAGGCCGTCGATCAAGTTGATCGCGTTCGTGATCCCAATCAACCAGAGACACGTCACCGGGATGCTCCAAGCGCCGAGATAGAGCTGTTGGTCGAACGGCAAGTTGATGAGTTCGATCCGCATCCCGGCGTTCAAGACGACGACCGTCGCGATCATCTGCCCCATCAACTTGATGCGGGCGTTCAACTGGAACCGGTCATCGATCAGGCCGGTCAAGATGATGATGACCGCTCCGATCAAGATGGCCTCGTTATAACGGCTCGTCGGCAACAACAAGGCGTAGCCGATCAGGAAGGCGATGAAGATGGCGAGGCCGCCGATTCGCGGCATCGTCCGTAAATGTACTTTTCGGGCGTTCGGGTGATCGACCGCTCCGATCAGAAAAGCGAACCGGCGAACGAGCGGCGTGATCAAGATGGCCATCACAAAACTGACCAACATGGCAATCCATAACATGGCCAACTTTCCTCTCTCAAAAAAATAGACTCTGGCGAATTATAGCATATTTCCCGTCACCAAAATCGTATCAGAAATGTTACAACAAAAAATCCGACGAGCGGTCTCGTCGGATAAAAGTCAAGCGTGTGCTGGTTCAGTCGTGATTTCTTCAGCTGATGCATATGTATATAGTCCACGCCCGACTTTCTTGATTTCCGGGTTGACCGATTCGATCTTGACCATCAATTGGTAGATGTTGCTAATGTGGTGACGGTAGCGAAGCTCGAGCTCCATCTGGATGTCACGCACACTCATCGTCTGCCGTTCTTTCAAAAGGTCTGTGACCTGATGGACGTAAACCTCGAGCGGATAACGTTGATTGACGCGACGCGGACGCAGCCGTTTTGATGGATCTGTCGACAGCTCTTCTTCCCGTTTGTCCCGGCTCAGTTCAGAAATTAAGTATTCGGCCCGGCGCTGTAATTGACGATACGACTCCTCGATCTCCATCAGTTCCCGATAGATATGTTCGTTGATGTTCGTAGATTCCATACACAATTCCCCTTCTACATCCAATTGAACTTCTCGATTACCTATTTTAAATCAAGATTTTCTAATTATTACTTATTATCTTCTAAAAGTGTAACGGAGGTGTAATGTGTTTGTCATCTGTTTTTGGGCATTTTTGTCTTTTTAGGACTTTTGGCCCGCAAAAAAAGATGACGACTGTTCGGGGCAGTCGTCATCTCACGGAAGATGAACGTAGTCTGTCACGCGCCGGCGCGTTCGAGGATGCGTCGGAGCGAAAGTTCATCGGTCGAAGCGACGATGAGGTCTGCATGACCAAGCATCGACTCTTCCCCGACGGCGACAGCAAACATGTTTGCCGCTTTGATTGCAGTCACGCCTGCGGCTGCGTCTTCAACGCCGATGGCATGTTCGGGTTTCACGCCAAGGGCAGAGGCAGCCTTCAAAAACACTTCGGGATGTGGTTTTGAGTCGGCGACAGTTGCTGCATCGACAATGTGATCGAAGTAATGGCGGACACCAAGTGCGTCAACGACCGCGAATGCGTTCTTTGAAGCAGATGCCATTCCGATTTTGAGACCGGCCTCTTTAATTTCATCAAGAAATGAAACGATGCCAGGAAGCAAATCGGCCGAAGAGATATGCTGAATGAGTTCAACGTAATGCTCGTTCTTCTTCTGGGCGAGTTCCGCCTTTTCATCCGGGGTGAAATCGTCCTGTCTTCCGCCGAGCGCAAGGATGCGTTCGAGCGAGTCAGTCCGGCTCACGCCTTTGAGCGTCTCATTGAACTCGCGGTCAAATGGAATGTCGAGCTCTTCTCCGAGTTGTTTCCAAGCGAGGTAATGGTACTCCGCGGTGTCAGTGATGACACCGTCCAAATCAAAAATGACTGCTTCTATCGTCGACATACATGCTTTCCGCCTTTCCTTCAAATGTTTGTGTCCTCAGACTACATTTAGGGAACTTGACAAGTACCCGTTGCACGATTGGTCAATGATGCAAACGGTTGCACTTGTTCGATTTCTATTATATCGGATAACGCCTCATCTATGCAACCGCTTTCGCAGAAAAATAAAAAATAGGAAGAGCGCTTCGCTCCTCCTACCATTTTACAATTGAATACCGACGACTTTCACGTTCACCGCTAGCGGTGTCATCGCGAGCATCGTATCCATGTCTTGGGTGATGCGCTCTTGGACGGCCGTCACCGTCTTAACGATCGATTGACCGTAAGCGATGTAGAGCGACAAGTTGATGATGACGCCTTCCGACGACTCATCGACTTTGACGTGCTTCATGAGCGCACGCTCTGAGAGTTTCGTGTCTTCTTGTGTGAACGACACGTGTTTCGTTTCTTTGACGACGACCGCGGCGATCATCTCGACGACGTGGCGTGAGACGTTGACGTCTCCTTCTGTACTGTTCATTCCATTTTCATATGGCATGCTGTCACTTCCTTAGCTCTAGTTTCGGTTTCCATCTAAAGTGTAGCGGAAAACCGCCGTTTAGAAAAGGGTTTACGATTTTCGGTCTTTCACGTCCTGCGCGCGGCGGACGTCGATCTCGACGAGCGGCCTCAACATCCGGACGGCCGGCGGGCTGATGATGAGCAGGACGATGAGGCAGGCGACACCGAACAAGACGAGCAACTGTTGCCATGACGTCGGCATGAATCCGGCCGGCACGAACGCCTTCCAGGCGACGATTAAAAACACATGGACCAAGTAGACGTATAGACTATACTTCCCTGCCCGCGTGAACACGGGCAACTCACGCCCCGGCACGATGAGCGCGAAGCTGACGGCCATGAGCGTCGACACCGTATAGACGATCAAGAAAGCGAACGGACCGCTCCAAATCGCCTCCGGCACCGCCGTCTCGTAGGCGAACCGGAACTTGAACAAGTTGCCGACATGATAGAACGTGCCTTCTTTTTGAAAGCTCATCGAGGCGAGCAGTCCGAGCGTGAGCACGGTGAAGACGACCGCGCCGCCGATTCGGTAACGGTTCCGTTGCTCGGCCCGCTTCGGCAACTCGAAGAAGTTCATCGTGTTGCGCTCACTCATCCAGTTGCCGATCAAGAAGAACGGATAGAACATGATGACTTTCCGGAGCGCGAAGAACCCGGTCGATTCTTCTTGGAAGCCGAACAACAGGGCGAACAACAGCGCATAGAGCACATACCCTTTCAACTGGGTCACGTACGGCGTGATGACGTACCAGATGACGATGGCCATCAAATACCAGAGCGCCCAGTACGGCTTGAGCACGTTCAGTCCCGGGTTCTCGAGCGACAAGAGCGGGACCCCTTCCGTGAAGGCGAACCACGAGCCGAGAATGACTTGCCAGATCACGTAGGCGACGAACAGCTGGATGACACGCAAATAACGGTTCTCCCGGAAGAAGTAACCGCTCAGCATAATGAATAACGGCATATGAAACGTATATAAGAACAAATAAACCCACTTCGGCAGTAAATCGTCGTAGGCACCGCGCACATCGGTCAGCAAGTGACCGAAGACGACGAGCAAGACGAGTACGCCTTTAATATTGTCGTACCAATGATTTCGCATAGCGTCCCCTCTAGTTCTCCTGTTGCTTTTCCTCTTTGATGTTGGCGTATCGCTTCTGAGCGACGACCCGGATTTCAGCCGTTCCCTGCACCGATCATGTTTCGTTCAGTTGGCGTTTCTTTCGCTCCCACCACTTGAGCAGGACCGCCTTGTCCTCAGCCGGGACGTGCTCGAACAAATGATCGACTTCTTCGGTCAGTCCGAAGACGACGAGCTCGGGTTCTGTTTGTAACGTCTTCATCAGCTTATCGAATTCGGTGAAATAAGCGTTCAACTCACCCGGCGCGACCGAATGAATCACATCGGCCTGCCTTTCCACATATTCGACGAAATAGTTTAGATAAAAGACCCGCACAACGTTTGTCGCAACCGGGTCGGTGAATGCGGTCGCCTCTTTGACAAACTTCGCCCCTTCCCGTAATTGAGTGAATTTGAATAGATTCCGCGGATTCGGCTCGGCTAGCTTTTGGATGGCATCGACGAGTCGGTGGACCTCTTCTTGTTCGAACCCTTCGTTGAAGTATCGGTTCAACGTCGTCTTCACATCGTTGTGCTGTTTATACAAGCCGACGACGAGCTCAATCAACTCATCTTGAGTGAAACGCTTCAACTCGGCACGCAGTTCGCCGACTTTTAGCTTCTTCATCTGACCACCCACTTCATTTTTTTCCTTTCCCATCATAGCCGATTTTTACGAGCGATGAAATTACGATTCAACAAAAAAATGATGACGTCATTGTCATCATTCCCCGTATCTGCCGCTTGCAAGCCGAATCGTTAACAAATCTTCATGCGCGAGCAGGTTTTGCGCGTATTCAAATGGACGAGAGTGGGTAGAGTATAGTATAGTGGTTTTACTAAATAATCAGAATATTCTAATAAAGGAGGTGTGGAGAATGGCTTCTGTCATCCGTAACCGTCATCACGTGGTCCATGACCCGAAACGTTCGTTCTCTAACTTTGGATTTTGGTGGAGTATCGGCGCGTTTACGATCGGTTTATTCATCATCGCTTTCGAACCGCTCCGTGAACGGTTCAACGCCTTACATCCGGTCGCTTCAGTCTTGTTCCTGATTGGCATCTCGTTCGTGGCCGGTGTCGTCATGAAGCTCGCCCGTGACGTCTGGTGGCTCAACTACCTGCTCGAGCGCACGTCGAACCGGTACATGTATGTCGGGGCGGACACACTCCGGAGCTGGCAATACACGCTCGACTCGATCTGGTTGTTGACCCGCACCTCACAAAAAAAGCTCGGCCGACTGTACATCCAAATCGACCGAACCGTTCGTGCTGAAGAAGCGAAACGTATGTTCGCTGCCTATTTGATTGATCGTGGCGTCCTCGTCGTCTACTCGAGATCGTCCAAACCGAAGAAAATGGCCTGACCGTTTCAATCGATTAACGGCACAACCCATGCCCGAGCTGCTTCGACTTCCTCCATTCGCAGCTCGTGCCCGCCCCCGTGATAGAAGAGCTCGACGTCCGCTCCGGCTTCCCGTAGCGTCGACGTCAGCTCTTCTGTTTCTTGTTTCGGACAAATCGGGTCACGCTCGCCGGCCGAGATGAACACGGTCGCACCCGTCAAGTCAGGGAGCGTGAGCGAGCGGTCCGGTACCATCGGATGGAACAAGAGCGACGCTTTGAACGCGTTGTCCCGGTATAAGGCCGATCCGATCAAGTTGGCACCGTTCGAGTAGCCGAGCGGGATCATCTTGTCGCGGGCAACGCCGTATTTAGCTGCCGCCTCGTCAAGAAACGTGAGGAAGCGCTCCGTCTGTTTCTTCAAATCTTCAAGGTCTAACACGCCTTCCGCATGACGGCGGAAGAACCGGGACATGCCGTTCTCGAGGACGTCGCCCCGGAGCGTGAGAATGTTCACTTCAGTTGATAGTTCACGGGCGAGCGGGATCAAGTCCTGCTCCGTCCCGCCTGTACCGTGCAACAAGACGAGCGTCGTCTCGGTCGTGCCTTTAATGAATTGATGAATCATATTCTGTCTCCTCTCGGGATTGTGATGATGGGTAGCGTTCGTGTGATCTTGTCGCGGTCGACTTCGAGCCAGTCCGGCAGCTTCAATACGCTGCCGAGTCCGTCGATCGTTTCATCAACGAGGAACCCGGGTGCGTCGGTCGCGAGCTCGTGCAAGATGCGTCCTTCGTCATGGAAGTAGACCGAGCGGAAGTAGTGCCGCTCTCTCACCTCGGTCGGACGGAGGCCGAGGTCAAAGATCGCGTCTTGCCACGTCGTATACTCGTCGCCGTCCGCGATGCGCCAGGCGATATGGTGGACCGTCCCCGCACCGGGCACGCCGTTCGGGAGGACGGCCTTTTTGACGTCGATGACGTTGCCGTAATCGGCCGAAGCGATGAGTCGGACCCATTCCGAGTCTTCCCCCGTCTTCGTGAAGCCAAACAGCTCGGTCAATAACCGCACCGTCGCCTCCGGGTCTTTCGACAAGAGCGTCGCCCCGGCGAACCCGGTGATCGCTTCTTGTTTCGTGATACCTGACACGAGCCAGTCCGTCTGTTTCGTGCTCGCCCGCGCGACGAGCTCGACGACGAGTCCGTCCGGGTCTTCGAACAACAGTGACGGCTCGCCGAACCGTTCGGTCGCGACCGTCGCGACACCGTGCGCTTGCAGGCGACTCTCCCAAAACAAGAGGCTGCCAACTGGTACGAGATACGCGGTGACACCGACCTGCCCGCTGCCGACGCTGCCTTTCCCGATACCCGGGATCGGGAAGAACGTGATGACCGTCCCCGGCGTCCCGGTTTCATCCCCAAAGTAAAAGTGGTACGTACCCGGGTCGTCGAAGTTGACCGTCTGCTTGATGAAGCGGATACCGAGGACGTTGCCGTAAAAATCTAATGTGCGTTGCGGGTCTTTCACCATCGCCGAGATGTGATGGATACCTGCTGAGTGCGTCGTCATGACGTATCCCCCTTTTTCATTATCTTGATTTCAAGATAAATCATTTCCGATAAAAAGTGAAACTTTTTGCTCACAATGCCGTACGCTAGGAGTAGACACCTAAATAGGGAGGACTTACATATGACTTTACAAATTGATCGTGTATCGAAGCAGTTCGGGGAGTTCACGGCCGTCGACGACTTGAGCTTTCACGTCCCTAGTGGCGAGATGTACGGCCTGCTTGGGGCGAACGGTGCCGGCAAGACGACGACGTTCCGGATGATCTTAGACATTTTAAAGCCGACTGACGGCACGATTCGCTGGGACGGACGCAACGTCGACCACCGCATCGTCGGCTATTTGCCGGAAGAGCGCGGCCTGTATCCAAAGTCGCCCGTCCGCGACCAGCTCGTCTTTCTCGCCAGCCTGAAAGGCATGAAGTCAACTGAGGCGAAACGTGCCGTCAAGTCGTGGCTCGAACGACTCGAGATCCCGCAGTACGAATTGATGCGTGTCGAACAGCTGTCAAAAGGAAACCAGCAAAAGATTCAGTTGATCGCGGCGCTGCTCCACAACCCAGAACTGCTCATTTTAGACGAGCCGTTCAGCGGCCTCGATCCCGTCAACGTCGAGATCTTGAAGCGTGAAGTGCTCGCCCTGCGCGACGAAGGGACGACGATCGTCTTCTCGAGTCACCGGATGGAGCACGTCGAAGAGCTGTGCCAACATATCGGCATCTTGAAAGGCGGCCGCGCCGTCGTCAGCGGCGATGTCCCGACAATCAAGTCGCATTACGCCGAGCCCGTGCTCTTCATCGAGACCGATCGCGTCGACGTCCTCACGGCACTCCCGATCGTCAAAGCGGTCGAACCTCATCGCGACGGTCACCTCGTCCGGCTCGACTCGTTCGAAGGCAGCGACGCGGTGCTCGGCGCCCTCGTGCAAGCAGATGCTTCCGTCAAGACGTTCATGCGCCAACCCGTCTCGCTCAACGACATCTTCATCAAGGAGGTAGGCAGCCATGTTTCATAACTTCAAACCATTGTACGCGTTCACGCTACGCTCGAAACTTCGGTCGAAGGCGTTCCTCATCTCGACAATCTTGACGATTGTGTTCATCCTCGGCTTCACGAACATCGACCGCCTGCTCGCGAACTTCGAGGACACCGATCAAGGCCAGGCGCTCCTTGTCACGCAAAACGCCGAACTGACTGAAATCATGCAGTCGCTCGGTTACGAAGGGGTCGAATCGGCCGATATCACCGAAGCCGAGGCGCGCGTTGGGCTCGATAACGGGGACTACGAGATCGTCGCCTTCACCGACGGCGCTTCGGCCCGCGTCTTGTCCGACCGTCCTGAGCCCGATTTCACGACACTCCTGCAGACGGCGCTCCGCGAAGTCCGCAACGCCGAGCTGATCGAGACGTCGAACATCGATCCGACCGTCCTCGCCGCCTTGAACGAGCCGGTCCCGATTGAGGAGTCTTACCTCGGCCGTGGCGGCGAGAACTCAGAAGAGCTGTTCTCGTCATTCGCGTTCGTCTACATCATGCTCATGCTGCTTTACGTATCGATCATCACGTACGGTTCGATGATCTCGACCGAAGTGACGACCGAGAAGTCGTCGCGCGTCATGGAACTGATCATCTCGACGACGCATCCGGTGACGCACATGCTCGCCAAGATCTCGGCGATCGGTACGCTCGCCCTGTTACAGATCGGCATCTTCCTCGGGTTCGGTTACTTCAGTGCCCGCAGCAATGAGATGGCCCAATCGGTCATCGACAACGCCGGCAACGCCCGGGCCGTCATCTACTTATTGACGTTCTTCACGCTCGGCTATCTGCTCTATGCGGCCATGTTCGCCGTCCTCGGCTCGCTCGTCAGCCGTGTCGAAGAGTCGCAGCAGATGACGATGCCGGTCATCATGCTCCTCGTCGCCGGTTTCCTCGCCGCGATGTTCGGGTTGAATAATCCGGACGCGCAAATCGTCACGATTTTGTCGTTCGTCCCGTTCTTCACGCCAATGCTCATGTTCCTCCGCGTCATGCTCGTCGACGTACCGGTCTGGGAAGTCGCCTTGTCGATCGGCATCATGCTCGGCTCGATCGGTGTCATTCTCTGGATCGGTTCGAAGTTCTATCGCGGCGGCGTCCTGTTCTACGGGAAGAACGCGATTAAACAATGGCGTCAAATATTACAAAATCGTCAATAACGTTTACAGCATTTTCGTTTTCGTATACTCTAAAGAATGTGCAAAATGAGGAGGAAACGAACTATGCGATCACGATTACTCGCAGCCTTGATCTTTACATTCATGACGACGCTCACGACGTTCATCTGTTATACCGTCTTCTTAGAGGCCGACGCGTTGTGGCAAATCTTGCTCGCATACGCGGGCAGCACGTTCCTCGGAACGCTCGCGTTTTGGTATCCGGTCAGTCGACGTTCTGAGACGTCAAGGTTCGGCGGCGCGTGGATCGGGATTTTGATCACGCTGACGACACTCGTCGGATTCACGATCATCCGCTTCACCGTTCGCGGTGATGCCGCATCCTTACTCGACTGGCAGACGATGCTCGCGAGCCTCGCCTATACGTTCGGTTACATCGGCTGGGTGCTCACGATTCTCAACATCGTGCTCGGCTTCCTGCTTGCCGGGACGAAACCGAAAGTGCGTTATGAAGCAAGACCAATGCGTTAAATCAAAAGCAGCCGTTCTGCTCAGAACGGCTGCTTTTTTGTGCTCACTGTAACTTATACGACTTATCGACGATGCCAAACTCCGTATATTGGAACGAGTTATCGACGAACTGTTCCGGGACGAGCTGATCGACGTAGCGGGCGAACGGGACGATGCGATGTGTCGCCTCATGCGTCCGTCCGAGGTCGAGCACGGCATCGACCAACGCTTCTAACGCGTGGTGCGACGTCGGTTCCTCGTCCTCTTCAAAGATGCGGCGCAGTTCCTCTTCGTGCATCAAGTCGAAGATGCGCATGCGCGTCTCGAGCTGATGCTGCATGTCTTCCGTCGACTTCCCGTGCATCGCTTCTTCATAGGCGAGCTTCATCTGTTCGAGTTCAGGGGCTTTGCCTTTCATGAGCACCTTCAAGGACTCCCCCGTCCAAATGTGCCGTGCCAAGTAGTTCGCGTCAATCTTCAGCGCCTCGGCGAGCGCCTCTATGTAAGGCATCGTCGGGTACACTTCACTGAGCTCGGTCCGGCGAATAAAGTACGGAGCGACACCGATCTGTTCGGCGAGCGCCTCGATCGAGATACCCGTCCGCTCACGCAAGATTCGGATCCGGTCCCCATAACCCCGGTACGGTGCATTTTTACCATCCATTGCATTCTCCCCCCTCTTTTCCATTATAGTTCCCGAATCCACAAAAAAATACTCGGAAGCGCATGCTTCCGAGCAAGTGGTCGAATTAATTATTTTTTCGTCAACTCGACGACTTCAGATGAACCGGCTGTGACGTTGTCGCCTTCGGCAACAAGTTTGTTTACAGCGAAGCTGTCATGGTTCGTGATGATGATCGGTGTGATCGTCGACGGTGCGTTCGCTTTGATGAAGTCAAGATCGAACGTGACGAGCGCGTCGCCTGCTTTGACGGCTTGGCCTTCCGTGACGTGCGTCTCGAAGCCTTCACCTTTAAGGTTGACCGTATCCAAACCGATGTGGATCAAGTACTCCGCACCGTTGTCCGCGTTGATGCCGATCGCATGTTTCGTCGGGAAGACCGTCGCGATTGTCCCGTTGACCGGTGACACGACTTTTCCGTCTGTCGGTTCGATGGCGATACCATCACCCATCATTTTTTGTGAGAACACTTGGTCAGGCACGTTCGTAATATCGATGACTTTCCCTGTAAGTGGTGACACCGCGTTCAATTGCTCGTCTTTACCACCAAAAAGTTTTTTAAAGAATCCCATAGCTTAATCCCTCCAACATGTTCTGTTAATCAAAGTCTTAGCTTTTATACCCGAAAAGCTATTACTTCAATCCCTACCCTATTCACGGTATAGTTGTATCAAGGTAGTGCGAATTCGTTTACACATCGTAAGAATACGAGTGTGCAATCGCTTTTGCAAGCTCTTTTTACACTTTATAAAAATTTCACATGATGGAGGCGCTTACAATGACGACTTTCACAAAATTGTCATACGAACGGCCCGACGTGGACGCTTTAAACAGCCGATTGTCGGACTATTCAGTCGAATTGCAGCAAGCGAGCACACTCGAAGAGGCGAACGAATTGATTCGCCAAATCAACCAGGAACGGAACGCGTTCGAGACGCAAAGTCAGCTCGTCGCGATCCGCCACTCGATCGATACGCGCGATGCGTTCTACGAAGCCGAGCAGACGTTCTTTGACGACGCGTTGCCGGTCTACGAGAAAGAAGTCCAGGCGTACTATCGCGTCTTGACGGAGCACGACCTCCGCAGCCAGCTCGAAGCGGAATGGGGCAGCCAATTGTTCGAACTCGCGGAACGGGCACTCAAAACGTTCGACGAGTCGCTCATCCCGAAACTGCAAGAAGAGAACCGACTCGCGACGAGCTATCAAAAAGTGATGTCGGCCGCACAGATCGAGTTCGATGGCAAGACGCTCAACTTGTCGCAGTTCGGCCCATACTTACAGTCACCCGACCGGTCGGTACGAAAAGCGGCGTCCGAGGCGCGTTATACATACCTCGCCGACAACGGTGACGAGCTCGACCGCATCTATGGCGAACTCGTCCGCGTCCGGACCGAGATCGCGCACGCGCTCGACTTCCCGTCGTTCGTCGAACTCGGCTACGCCCGGATGCAACGCGTCGGCTATGATGAGTCGATGGTCGACAACTTCCGTAAACAAGTGCGCGACGTCATCGTCCCGCTCGCGACGACGTTAAAAGACAAGCAAGCGAAACGCATCGCCGTCGATACGCTCCGTTACTATGACGAATCGTTCGTCTTCCCGGACGGCAACGCGACACCGCAAGGCGACGAGTCGTTCATCATCGAGGGCGGCAACAAGATGTACCGTGAGCTCTCGGGCGAAACGGACGAGTTCTTCCAGTACATGCAAGAGCGCGGCGCCCTCGATCTTACGGCGAAGCCCGGCAAAGCCGGCGGCGGTTACTGCACGTACTTACCGTCTGAAGGTCTCCCGTTCATCTTCTCGAACTTCAACGGCACGGCCGGCGACATCGACGTGCTCACGCACGAGGTCGGTCACGCCTTCCAAGTATATGAGAGCCGTCATTTGACGACACCGGAATACGCGTTCCCGACGTACGAGGCGTGCGAGATCCACTCGATGTCGATGGAGTTCTTCTGCTGGCCGTGGATGGAGCTGTTCTTCGGCGACCAGGTCGACAAGTACAAGTTCAACCACTTGGCCGGAAGCGTCACGTTCCTCCCGTACGGCGTCCTCGTCGACGAGTTCCAGCACATCGTCTACCGGAAGCCCGACATGACGGCAGAAGAACGTCGTCAGGCGTGGCGTGACCTTGAGAAGGTGTACTTGCCGCACCGCGACTACGAGACGAACGACTACCTCGAGTCGGGCGCATGGTGGCATCAACAAGGCCACATCTTCCAGAGCCCGTTCTACTATATCGACTACACGCTCGCCCAAGTTTGTGCCTTCCAGTTTTGGGTGCGCATGCATGAGGACCGTGAGTCGGCGTGGAGCGATTACCTCACACTCTGTCAGGCCGGCGGCAGCCGCTCGTTCCTCGAGCTCGTCGAACTGGCCGGACTCAAGTCACCGTTCGAAGACGGTGTGTTAAAAGAAACGCTCGGACAGATTGAAGACTATCTATTGAAGCACCCGTTAGCGAACTGAAGATAGAAAAAGGGTGAGTCCGCATGGGCTCACCCTTTTTGTCCTCAAATCACATCTAACGGTTCTTTCCCGCTCGGCGGCGGGAACGCCTCGTCGAGCGCTTTGAAATCTTCTTCAGTCAGATTGAGGAGCAGCGCCGCCCCGTTCTCTTCGACGTGCGCTTTCTGCCCCGCTTTCGGGATGGCGATGACGTTGCCGCTCCGGACCGTCCACGCAAGCAGGATTTGAGCCACCGACGCATGATACGCCTCAGCGATCCGTTTCACCGTCTCGTCGTTGAAGATCTTCTCTTTCACGTCGCTGCCTTCGGCGAGCGGCGAATAGGCCATCACCGGGATGCGCTGCTCTTCTAGGAACGGCAACAAGTCGTGCTCGATGCCGCGGCTGCCGAGATGATACAGCACTTGATTGACCGCGCAATGCTTCCCGTTCGGCAAGGCGAGCAGTTCTTTCATGTCGTCGACGTCAAAGTTTGAGACGCCCCACGCCCGGATCTTCCCGTCTGCTTTCAACTGTTCGAGCCCGTCGACCGTCTCCTTGAGCGGGATGTCGCCGCGCCAATGCAACAAGTAAAGGTCGAGATAGTCGGTGCCGAGCCGTTCGAGCGTCGCGTCGCACGCCTGCACGAGCTTATCGCCCCCCGCGTTATGTGGATACACTTTCGAGACGAGGAAGACGTCCTCGCGACGGTCTTGGATCGCTTCCCCGACGAGTGTCTCCGACTTGCCTTCCCCGTACATCTCGGCCGTGTCGATGACGTGTAATCCGCAGTCGAGACCTGTCTGTAACGCCTCGATCTCCGCGTCATGTTTTGATGCGTCATCGCCCATGCGCCACGTGCCTTGACCGAGGGCACGCATCTCGCGCCCGTCCGGCAATTTGACCACGTGTTGTTTCAATGCCGCCAAAATCAGTGTGTGTGGAATTCGGTTCATGTTGTTTCCTCCTTGATCCATTGATCGTGCAACGGCCCTGTCGTCCCGAAGACGGGATCGGTCGCCGGTTTGTCGACGCGTTCGATTCGATGGACGTTGTCCGGGCGTTCTTCCGGCTTGCCCGTCAACGTGTCATAGTCGCGTCCTTCCGGATACGCCCCAACGATTTCGAAGTCATCGCTCGCCTCGAGTCGACGGTGTCCCGTCCCTGCCGGCAGGATCAACACGTCACCCGCATTCAACGAGACGAGATCGCCGGTCGCGCCGCCGAGTTGAACGGTCGCACGGCCTGACCTCACCCCGAGCACCTCGTGCGTGTTGCTGTGATAGTGGTGATAGTCGAACACGCCGTTCACCCAACTGTTGCCCCAACCGTTATGCTCGAACGTCGCCTGGATGCCGTCCGCCTCATCGAACACGCGTCGGTATAACAGCACCGGGAAATACGGGTTGTTCGGAATCGAGCCGTCATCTTTAAACCGATATGTGGACATGTCCATGTGATCGCCTCCTTGTCTCTGACACTGTACCCGACTTATAGAGGATATAATCGACACAAAAAAATGACCCGACCCTTTAATAAGGGCCGAGCCACTGAGTTAGCGTACTTCGCTCTCGAGCTGTTTCAACTTCGTCGAGTAGTACTCGATGATGTCACGGCGTCGGATGATGCCGATGAAATACTTGCCGTCATCGACGACCGGCACGAAGTTTTGATCGGTGATCGCATCGACGAGCTCCTCGATTTGCGCCGTGATCGATACCGGTTTATAGCGTATGCGTTGTTTGATGTCTTTCAGGCGAGTCCGGAGCACTTTCTCGTAATCTTCTTCCCCGCGAAGTTGTTCGGCGAGTGCCCACAGTAAGTCTCCTTCCGTCATCGTTCCGGCGTAAAAGCCGTTCTCGGATACGAGCGGCACCGAGGTGAAGCGATGATGCTTCATCTTCTCGAGCGCTTGCCGCACCGTCGACTCCGGGTCTAAATATTTGACGTCTTCTTTCGGATATAAAAAGAAAGCGATGTTCATATATAATCTCTCCTCAATCTGTTAATCCACCACGCTATTGTACCATGAATCATAGGGTTGACCGCAATAGTTGACCACACCCCACAATTATTTCACCCTCCTTTCATCAGTTGCTGTCACAGAAAAAAGTCCTTTACAAGAACAGGACCGGCATGACACGTCATCAACAGAAAACTGGAAAGTAACTCCAATTATTTATACCCTGTACGCATCGATTCTACCCATCCGAGTCCATTAAAAAAGACGCCTTTCGATCAAGGCGTCTCGTCTAATCAGATAAAATGTAACATCGTTTGATTGAACTTCTCCATCTCATCGAGCACGGTACCGTGACCGCTCTCCTCGAAACGCTCGATGCGCGCGTTCGGGATGCCTTTTTCCATCTCTAGGGCAAACTCGAACGGACAGACTTTGTCGTGCACGCCATGAATGATCAGCGTCTCGACGCCGACTTTCGGCAAGTCTTCACGAAGGTCCTCGTCGCGGAGCGCTTTCGCCGAGGCGATCGTCCCGTGGCTCGAGGCGATGAGCGACAAGCTGTGGAACCAGTTTTGCGTCGGTTTCGAATGTTCTTTCTCGAAGAAAATCTCGCCGAACCCTTCGAGCATCTTCGGCCGGTCTTTCATCGTATCTTCGATCAAGGCGTCGACTTCTTCCTTTGTCATCCCGTACGGATAGTCCGGGCGTTGCGTGAACACCGGTGCCGCCGCGCCGGCGAGGATGAGTTTTTTCAAACCACCGTCCGGATAATCGACCGCATAACGGATCGCGATCGCCCCACCCATCGAGAAGCCGACGAGTGTGAAATCTTTGACACCGAGGCCGTTGACGACCATGTTCACGTCAGACGCCATCGTCTCGTAGTCATAGCCCGTAGCCGGTGCGTCCGACTTCCCGTAACCGCGGTAATCGATGCCGACGTAGCGATAGCCCGCCTCCAAGAGCGCGTTCTTCTGATACTCGAACATGTTGTTGTTCGCCGGCCAGCCGTGCAAGAAGACGACCGCGTCGCCCGTTCCGACGTCCTCGACAAAAATAGACGTCCCGTCATGTGCTGTAATGTAATTCCCCATCATTCAAAACCCCCAATCGTATTGTTGAGCGTTGTGCGCCGTACGTTTGCCCACAACCCATCTGTTCCCGTTTGAGCGAACTGAAAACCTGTCAACCATCGCGCCAGAGCGATTCGGCCTTCAAGATATGCTCGACCGCTTGCGCGCCTTCTCGTAACACGGACGTCTTCCACGTCTCATCTTCCGGGTAGAACATGGCCATGAATTCTTTTTTGATGCCGTTGCGTGCCTCCGGGTCTTTCGTGCCTTCGAAATAGAGACGATTCTCTAAAATGATCGTCAAAAATTCACGGATCAGCGCTTTCGTCGACGTGCCGAACGTCCCGAATTCGAACAAGGCCGAGACGAGCTGCTTGTCCGGATACTGCGTGTCGCGGACGTAATAGAAATGGTTCGTCGAGTCGCCAAGCACGTCATCCGGATTGTACGTCTTGATGTTCTTCAACCCATACGTCTGTTTTAACTGCTCGGCGCTGCGTCCGTCCCGCTCGCTGACGAGCATCGTCACTTCGTTCGTCGGCCCGAGCGCGGTGTGCCAGTCCATATGGACGACCCGGTCGTAACGGTCGAGAAGATCGTGCTGGATCTCTTTCATGAAGACGGCGGACGGTTCGTCGGCGTCCCCGCCATAATAGACGCCTTTCGGGAATTGGTACTGGCCCATCCCTTTCGCCTCGTTCATCGCGTCGAACCCGTCGAGCTTGATGCCAGAGCCGAGGAACGAATAAATGTGTTCGCGCGCCTCGTGATAGTCGTCGATGACACCGTCCGGGACGAACAAGTGGCGCATCACCTCATACTCTTTATTGACGTTTCGCGGCAGCGATTCCCGGTCGACGACGTAGTTTCGATTCAAATCGACGTTATGTTCGTTGACGCGCCGGAAATGTTTCATCCCCCATGGGTTGACCGCATGGATGAAGCAGACACCTGTCACGTCATGGCGGACGTTGCCGAGCTGTGTCTCGATGAATTGCTGCGTCACGGCCGCACCGGCGTAGCCTTCGATCCCATGCTCGCCGATCGTCATGAGCAGCATCGCCTCACGTGACCCGGCCGGTTCGCCGATGATCACGTCGATTGTATCTTCCCCGATTGAATGCGACATCGTCCGCGCGCTCGGGTAGTATTGTTTGACGGTGTCGAGCAAATCGAGAAACCTCTCGCGCGACTCGTCGTAAGATGATGAAAAATAAGTACTCATATGATTCCCTCCATTCATGTCTTCTGTACCCCTTTCCCATTTCGAGGCAAGCTAAAAACGCCTCCCGAGGAAGGCGTTTCGATTAATGGGCTCCGGCTTTCGTGCTGCGGTCTTGGCGGCGGAACGCAAACAAGTAGACGAGCGGGGCGAGCAAGACGGCACCGAACAGCCAATACGCACCGGGGCTTGCGAACAACGGTTCGAACGCGCGGAAGAACAAGGCGACAACTGAAAACCCGACGACGAGCTCGGCTGTCCAAATGACGGCGCGCCGGACGGCAAGGGTGATCGTGTTCGTTTTTTGGAAGAGTGCTGCGATAAACGCGATCAAAAAGGCCGGGAAGCTACTGAACCAGAGCATCCGATTCAACGTCGATTCGGCAAAATAGGTGTTGCCGAGCGACACGGTGATCGCGTAATGGGCGATCAACACAAGCAAGACGATGATCCACCCGACAAGCACATCTCGTTCCCATTTTTTCATCCTTCTCCCTCCATTCTTTAGAAAAAGAGCTACATTTGTATTTACCCGTTTCTCGTGCTGTTCGGTCATACAACACAACAAAAAACGCATCCCATCAGGAACGCGTCTTCGTTCACTTATCGAACAGATGGCTCGCCCAGTCACGGGCCCGCTCGAGCTCTCCCTCTTTGAGCGGTCCTTCTTTGTCGAGGACGAGGAATGATTCTTGAAGCACCGGCTCTGCTCCTTTTTCCGTAAGCGCCCGTTCGATCCGGGTCGCGGCGTGGCCGAACCATTTGACGATCTTCCCGACGAAAAAGCCTTGGTCTTCTTCGGCCATGCTCGTATCGAACGCTGCGGCCCGCACTCCGCGGAGCGCATGATCCGACAGTCCGTCGAGAAACGTCTTCACGTCCTCGGTCTCGCGTCCGCCGTGTGTCGGTGATCCGACGACGAGTAAATCGAGGTTGGCGAGATCCCCGTAGCCGATATGACTGATGTGAACCGCCTCGACTTGATGAAGCTCGCCGAATCCGTCTTTGATGGCGTGGGCGACTTTTTCTGTGCATCCGTACATCGAGTCAAAAGTGATGAGGATTTTCATGACGTATCCCTCCATTAAGCGAAAGCTCTCTCGGTCTACATGGGACTATTCCCTTAATGGTGGACCGCTCATCATGTATCCATTCTTTTTTCTATAATCCGATTCGAAATCTGTCCTCAAAGTCATATAAGTTCATCAACGTTTCCTCAGTCTAGTGGCCAAAAATACCGCGATCCCCAAGCCGATGGCGGCATAGGCGATTACGTCTACATGATTTCGGCTGTCAAACGGCGCCTCATGGACGAATTCGGCCCGCTTCCACTCCGTCTCATCCTCGACCGCGAGCACGTCTTCGACCGACTCTCCATCAACTTGACGATATTCCGTACCGATCGGATACATGTTCGAGGCGTCCCCATAATAGTCGCCGGTCATATCGTCAGCCAACGTCTCGACCTCGCCGACGACGTCGCCAAGATCAGCCTCCGAGACCTTAATGTCCGTCACTTCATACACTCGTCCGTCCAAGACGACGAACGCATACGCCCATGACAAGGCGTGGACCGACAGTGAGACGGACAGCAGCAACACCACCATCCAAATGACTCGTTTCATTCGATCGCCCAGACGAACGTCGCCGTATCGCTCAAATCAATATCGTCCGGCTGAAGCTCTGGCATCGACGCCTGTGAATGGAACACCTCTTCATGGAATACTAAATTCGTTGGCGAGTAAAGATGGAGCTCGGCCCACGTATAGTCAATCCGTTTTAATTCCCCAAGCTTCGCACCGGCCGCTTTCGTCAACAGTTCAGCCCGATGCAACGCACTCTCCGCCGCACTGGCGAGGAGTGCATCGCTAACCGTATCTGAATCTTTAATCGTGAATTTGATGGACAGTTTCGGATCTGCCATTGAGTTCGTGACGCTTTGGATGACGTCAGACAAGCGTTTCGTGTCGAGGTCAAACTCAAGTTTAGTCTGTTGCTCACACGCATAGCCACGGAAACGAGATTTATAATTTCCATCCTCGTCACGGTAACTTTCATAGTCAGTATCGATCGAGAAGTCCGTCGTCTTTAGAGCGGTCTTATCGAAGCCGGCCTGTCCAAGCGCCTTTTGCAGACGCGCCACGGCCGTCGCCGCCTCGTTCATCGTCTCCTCGTAACGCACGGCCTTCGAGGTCAACTCCATTTTCACGACAATCAAGTCTGGCTTGGCCGATACTTTTCCCGTTCCTTTGACTGTGATGGTGCGTTCCATATTTCATTCTCCCCTTTCTCTATCCTAAGTCGCTTAATTGTGCAATTGCCATTGCGTCATCGTCCGAAACGGAACGAAGCCGATGCTGTAATAAAACATCTGGTCTGAAGCGACAATCGCCTGTTCTGCCCCTAGTTTCCCGCTCCGTATGATTGCCTCATAGACGACCGACTTTCCGAAGCCTTTCCCCCGGTACGTCGGGTCTGTCACGACCGGTTCGACGTAACTATAGCGATCACCCGGGCGATACCAGACACCACAATGTGCCACATACTTCCCCTCAGGTGAGGCAATGGCAACGATCAGTTCGGGTAGAATCGCTGGACTCGACAACATTTTTTTCCGTCCGGCGATGGTCGCGGCATCATCCGGCGCATTCCCATCATGGTCAAAGCCACGCCACATCACTTGGTTGTATTGTCGCCAATCCCATTCATCCGCGAGAGATACGTAGGAGAACCCGTGCGGCAACGACTCCTTACTTATCCGGGAAACGTGAATTTTCGCGAACCGCTCGATTTGTCTCGTCGGTCGAAATCCTGTCTCTAAGGCGGCAAGCTGCAGACACTCATCCTCATCCGGTAACAGCAGTCGCAAATCACCGTGACTATGCAACCGCTCGACCGCATAGGCAACGAGTTCAGGTTTCAATGCGTCGTACCCTTTCTCTACGACCAAAATCGCTTCCCCTAAATTGAGCTCATACGTCGCCAGGGCGACAAGGCGCCCATCATCTTCCCACATGCCAATCCGATGCACATGTTCTTGATCACGAAGCGCATGGTTCACCGCCCAGTCCCATGCCCCCCATAAAAGACGTGGTGCCTGCAGCTCCGTTGAGTTGATTCTGATGAGAAAGTCTCTTACTTTTACAGCATCCTCCGACACATAAGGCTCATGGGAATACGGTCGAAATGAGATCACTGTGCCACTCCCCTCTATAAAGCTTTCACTGAACAGCATCCAGTCTCTGCCAATACGTGATGTTGCTACAATTCGCCAGCGACTTCGAAACCTCCTTCACGATGGCATCGCACTAACCGCCCACTTGACATCGGTCAGTTCGTACAAGAAATGAAAAGAGTGAGCAAGCGAACACTCGATGCCCCAATCCAACTATTCTCTTGTTAATATAGCAGTCTTTTTTTCAAGAGGAGACAAAAAACCGAACATGATACCACGTCCGGAAAATCTACAAGCATTTTACGAAAATGTCACGATTTCACGACATGGAGACACTCTGGCCGCTCAAACCCGACATCCCCTAAAAACCGCAACTCATCAATCGTCAACTCGTCGAGCGTGATCGAACGAACGCTCGGTTCGGTCTGTTCATCGACCCACACTTTCCAAATCTCGACTTCGTCCGCCGTCTTCAGGTGGTCGGTGATGTAGTCAACGAGTTGCTGGGCTCTCGTTTCGGTGTAGCGCCAACGCAATTCAGCGACGTGCGGTTTTTTCGAGTACGCCTCGACGTTTTCCTCTGCATAATAAAGTTCTCGTTTGACCTCAATCTCGTCGAGTTGCTCTTCTGACTCGACGTGCATCAAAATCTTTTCGTCACGATCGAGTTCTTCATCCTCCGTGAGCATTTCAGGCAACACGACACCTTTTTTGATGGCTTCATTAATTGATAAGTATTCGATAAATGGATTTTCGACTTCTTTTAGCGGTCTAT
The DNA here is from genome assembly GCF_004337045.1 of Exiguobacterium sp. SH5S4. Lineage (NCBI taxonomy): Bacteria > Bacillati > Bacillota > Bacilli > Caryophanales > Exiguobacterium > Exiguobacterium sp. SH5S4. The sequence continues at coordinate 167,933 of NZ_SJUQ01000003.1, read as the reverse complement.
CGCTCGTCATAAATTGAAATTCACTCATGTTACTTGCCTCCCACTCTTATATCATCATAGTCATTGTTTCATCGCGCGAATGGAAATGATGAGTCCAATCAAATAGCCGATTATCGAGCCGATGACAATCCCGTATGCAACCGTAAAATCGAATAGTAGAGAGATGATCATCCCGGCAGCCGTTCCGAAAATAAGACCAAGCCCGACCGCTGATTCGCGCCATTCGTTCATTTCCACCACCACCTTCCTTCCGCTCACTACATACGAATTAACCCAATAAAATGTTTCATTTTTCACTCACTCTCTCGCCATTTAACCAACAATGTGTTACAACGGCTGCGGACAGCCGGACTTCCTGTCTCGAGTTGTTTATGGAGCAAATCAATCAGTTCGTCATGGAAACGCGGATAGCGGACGACGGGACGGTCATCGGTCAACCCAGTCATCAGTTCCGCGAATCGTTCTGGATCGTCGCCGACGATCTGGACGACCTCATCGACCCGCCCGATGGAACGCAAGTCCCCACCTTGAAGACGTTCCAATAGTCCCATCGTGCTCACTCCTTTATGTAGTTCTACTTTTTCATTTTACAGAAAAAGGGACCCAGTATACACTGAATCCCTTCAAAAATCATTCTACTGTCGACGCCGCCTCGGCGAGCGCCGCTTCTTCTTTGTGATAGTTCTCGACGAACGCATCGAGCAATGCCCGCACTTCGTCTGTCGATTTCGTATCCATCAACTTCACACGGAGGTCGCTCGCCCCGCGGAAACCTTTCACATAAATCTTGAAGAAACGGTGCAAGTTCGAGATCGAACGTGGCACGTCCTCTTGGAACTTGTCTTGAAGGTCGAGTTGGAGACGAAGAAGATCGAGGTGTTCTTCCATCGAATGCTCACGCGGTTCTTTCTCGAACGCGAACGGGTTCTTGAAAATCCCGCGGCCAATCATGACGCCGTCGACGCCATATTTCTCGACGAGCTCGAGACCCATTTGACGGTCGAGAATATCGCCGTTGATCGTGATGAGCGTATCCGGTGCAATCTCGTCACGCAATTTCATGATATCCGGAATCATCTCCCAGTGCGCGTCGACTTTACTCATCTCGGAGCGTGTGCGCAAGTGAATCGACAAGTTGGCGATGTCTTGCTTCAAGATGTGCGTCAACCAGTCGCGCCACTCGTCAAGCTTCGAAAAGCCAAGACGCGTCTTGACGCTGACCGGGATGCCTCCGGCTTTCGCCGCTTGAATCAATTCGGCCGCGACGTCAGGACGCAAGATGAGGCCGCTCCCTTTTCCGCGCTTAGCGACGTTCGGGACCGGGCAACCCATGTTGATGTCGATGCCTTTGTAACCCATCTCGGCCATGCCGATGCTCATCTCGCGGAAGTAGTCCGGGTTGTCGCCCCAAATGTGGGCGACGATCGGCTGCTCGTCCTCGGTGAACGTCAACCGTCCACGGAGGCTGCCTTTCCCTTCCGGATGGCAGTAGCTGTCCGAGTTGGCGAACTCGGTGAAGAACACGTCCGGCCGGCCGGCATGGGCGACGACGTGACGGAAGACGACATCGGTCACATCTTCCATTGGGGCAAGTATAAAGAATGGACGCGGCAGGTCGCGCCAGAAGTTTTCGTTCATATAGAATCATTCCCTTTCGTAATCAGTCCAATAAAATCACTGTATACATTCTATTACGGACGGGGGAATGTATCAACTGACAATACTTTCGAATTTTTTAACATAATTAAGCGAGAATTCTCCCACCTCTAAGCGTCTGGGGCGAAGCCCAGCGTAGGTGGGAGATGAATCGCCCGTACATAAACCTCTTGGCCACCCCTGTGACAGATATGACGAACATAAGTTCGTGATTCTGTCAGATTTCCCTTCCCCCGCCGCGGGTATCTGATGAGGAAGGCGTTCATCACGATCATCGGCCGAGAGGAGGCGCAGACATGCTGAAGGGCTACAAATACCGGCTGCGCCCGCTTTATCTACAACAAGCTGCTCGAGGACCGCATCGCCATCCACGAGGAGGCGAAGGCAGGGAACGGGCCGAAGCGGAAGCCGCCGACACCGGCCTCGTACAAGCCGCTGTTCCCGTTCCTGTGTGAGGCGGACAGCCTCGCGCTCGCCAACGCGAAGCTTCACCTCGACGCGGCGTTCGCGAAGTTCTTCGCCGGGACGGCCGGCTTTCCGGTGTTCAAGTCGAGACGGAAATCGCGCGCCTCCTACACGACGAACAACCAGCACGGCACGATCCGCATCGAGGGGGACCGGGTCCGGCTCCCGAAGGTCGGGTTCATCCAGTTCACACAGCACCGCGGTTTCGACGGGGCCATCCGGTCGGCGACCGTGTCGATGACGAAGACGGGCAAGTTCTTCGTGTCGCTCCTCGTCGAGCAGTCCGACGAGCCGTGGGTCCCGGCCGAGCACAAGATCGGGATCGACCTCGGCCTCGGGCACTTCGCCGTCATGACGAACGACGCGATGGTGACGGAGAAGGTCGCGAACCCGCGCAACCTGCGCGAGGCCGAGGAACGGCTCAAACGGGCGCAGCGCGCGCTCTCCCGCAAGAAGCCCGGCAGCAGGAACCGCGAGAAGGCACGGCTCCTATTGGCCAAGAAGCACGAGAAGGTCGCTAACCGACGCAGGGACTTCCTCCACAAGCTGTCAAGACGCATCGTCGACGAGAACCAAGTCGTCGTGGTCGAGACGCTGAAGCCGAGGGAGATGATGCAGGACCACCGCCTGGCGAAGTCGATCGGGGACGCCGGGTGGGGCGAGTTCGTCCGCCAGCTGGAATATAAGGCGAGGTTCTATGGACGGACGCTCATCAAGGCCGACCCGTGGTTCGCCTCGACTCAAGTTTGTTCGGCCTGCGGCGAGAACGGCGGCAAGAAGGACCTGCACGTCCGCGAGTGGACATGCGCCGCATGCGGGGCGCACCGTGACCGCGACGTCAACGCGAGCCTCAACCTGTTGAGTCTCGCAGACTAAAACACTCCAGGGCAGGGACTGCCCGACGAGCTTGGTCCACAACCGTGGCTGGTCAAAGCACGGTCTTCCCAAGAAGCTCCCACTTCAAGTTGCGAAGCAAATAAGTGGTGAGTAGTTCACTGCTCCTCATTCTCAATAATTTTGAAGAAGTGCGTGAATCCGTCTTGCAACAAGTATTCGAGCACACGATTCATATGTTCCGGCTCGACAACATTTGTCTGTAGCAACGTTTGGAGCACCATCCCATCGATCGCCGCCATCGTCCATGCGGCGACCGCTCGCGTCGAAGGACCTCGCTTGACACCGTATGCTCGTACGAAGATCGCCTCCACCCGGTCGATCCAATCCTCGTACTTTTCTCGAAACTTGTTCTGTAACTCCTCGTTCCCGAGCATCGCTTCATGTGCCAAGTAAAACTGCAGTCGACTCTCCGCATCTTTTTTTAAGCGGTCTTGCATCCCGTCGAAAATCTCTTGAATGATGTCACGGGCCTCTTTTTTGTCTTCGATCGATACGGTCGCGATTCGGCGAATCTCGCCCAAGCCCTCGTCCATCACATCGTAAAGAATGGCCTCTTTGGAACTGTAATAGTGATAGATGGCGCCCGTGCTAAACCCCGCCTTCTTCGCGATGCCACGAAGCGTCGTGCCTTGAATCCCGTTCTCGATGATCGTCGCTCGCGCTGCTTCTAATATCTTTTGTTTCCCTTCGTTCATCATATGCTCCGACGCTCCTCACGTAATAATGACTAATTATATCATAATGATTTGACGGTTCTATGACATGTACCTGTGACGTCCCGAACATCATTGACAACGTTTCCAATAGTTTGTTACACTTTTCACATAAACATAACGAACGTTCGGTATGTTTGTCGATCTTATATTTTTTATTGTTGTTTCGTCACCAATACTTTAGAAATGAAAGGGGCGTTATCGTATGTTCTTCTTTGAATCCATTCCTTGGTACAATGTCGTCATGTGGTTCGTTGTATTCGGCTTGTTGATCGGATTAAATGAAATCGTCCGGTCTAGCAAAAAAGCCAGCATTCTCATGTTCATGGCGGTCCCGGTCGTGTTGACCCCGATTTGGTTCTTCACCGCCGACCCTGAAATCACGTCATGGTTTCACTGGGTGAAAGTGTATTCCGCTCTCGCCGGAAGCTTGATTTACATGGTCATCCGCTTCACCGATTATCACAAAAAACATCCATGGTATTTGATACTCGTGCCGGGTATCTTGGCCCTCAATATCGCCGAGGCCGTCGTTCGAGAATTCCAAGTCGGCATTATGGGGTTTGAAGGCATGGTCGACGGGATGAATTACATCTCGGGTGGTTGGAACTACGTGAACGCCGTTGCCGGGATCCTGAACTTGCTACTCATCTGTGGTTGGGTCGGCATCTTCGCGACATCCGGCAAGAAAAAAGACATGCTCTGGCCAGATCAGACGAAGCTTTGGATTGTTGCTTACGGCATCTGGAATATCGCCTACGTCTATTCATGTGCACCAGGCAATGCATTCTATTCAGGCTTTGCCTTGAACATCGCCGCGACGGTTCCTGTCCTCCTTTGGGCGAAAGGGACGTGGATGCAAAACCGCGCCCAAACACTCACGTTTTGGATGATGTGGGTCATGACGTTCCCTTACTTCTTCGCCGTCGGCAGCACGTTCAACGTGAGCGTGTCGTATAATCCGGCAGCGAACTGGACGATCGCGCTGCTCAGTCTTGCATTAAACGTCGTCCTCGCCGTCTGGCAAGTGACGCGCATCGTCAAATACAAACTCAATCCGTTGAAAGACGAGTTGTGGAAAGATACGAACGAATACAAAGAAATCAACGCGTTGCGTGAAGATGCAGTTCCTGGACGAGAAACCGCGATCGGTAAAGCGTTGTAAGCGAAAATCAATCAATCGTAATCATCCCTCATGTTCATCCCGATCCAAACGTGCTCACCACTCTTGAATCGGTAGCACAGTGACTATCAAAAAAATCCTTAGACTAACCGTCTTAAAACGGCTAATCTAAGGATTTTTTTATATTTTCTCCATCCACGCCACCGTCTCCACATGCGCCGTATGCGGGAACATGTCGACCGGTGTCACTTCGACTAATTCGTAACCGCGGTCGGCGAGATAACGCATATCGCGCGCTTGCGTCGCGACGTTACACGATACGTAGACGATCCGCTTCGGTGCCATCTCGACCATCGTCTCGAGGAACGACTCGGCACAGCCTTTGCGCGGCGGGTCGACGACGATGACGTCCGGATCGATGCCGTCTTGCTTCCACTTCGGAAGGACATCTTCGGCCGCGCCACAGGCGTACGTCACGTTATCGATCTCGTTGACGAGCGCGTTCTGTTTCGCGTCCTCGATCGCTTCCGGTACGACTTCGACACCGTAGACGTGCGCTGCTTTTCGGGCGAGGAACAGGCTGATCGTGCCGATACCGCAATAGGCGTCGACGACTTGTTCCGTGCCGGTCAACTGCGCATATTCGAGCGCCTTGCCGTACAGCTTCTCCGTCTGGACCGGGTTGACTTGGAAGAACGAATGCGGGGAAATCGTGAACGTCAGTCCGCCGATCTTGTCCTCGATCGTCTCGTGCCCGTATAAGAGTTTATTCGTCGCCCCTAAGATGACGTTCGTCTTGTCCGGGTTGACGTTTTGCATGATCGACGTCACGTCCGGAAGACGTTTCAAGATGTCGGCGACGATCTCATTGACCCCTTTGATTTTTGTCGTCTTCGTGATGAGGACGATCATCAATTCACCGGAATGGTACCCGTAACGGGCCATGACGTGGCGGATGACGCCGCGTCCTGTCTTCTCGTCATACGCCGGCACACCGTGCGCCGCGAGCACGTCGCGGACGACTTGGACGGCCTCATCGTTCCGCTCGTCTTGGATGAGACATTCCTTCATCTCGACGATGTCGTGCGAGCGTGGGCGGTAGAACCCGGCGACGAGACGATCTCCTTCTTGCTTGAACGGCACTTGCGCCTTGTTGCGGTAACGCCACGGTTCCGGCATCCCGATCGTCTCGTGGACCGGGACGTCAAACTGGCCGAGCCGCTGGAGCGCCTCGACGACGCGGTCCCGTTTTTGGCGAAGTTGTCCCTCATAGCTGAAGTGTTGGAGCTGACAGCCCCCACATTGATAAAAGATCGGGCACGGCGGTTCAACCCGGTCCGCGCTCGCTTGTTTCACTTCGATCAGCCGGGCGAAGCCGTACTGTTTGTTCGTCTTCGTCACGACGATCTCGACCGTCTCACCCGGGAGCGCGTTCGGCACGAACAACGTATAACCGTCGACGCGTGCCACGCCTGCCCCCTCGTGTGTGAGGTCATGGATGTGGACGTCGAGACGGTCGTTTTTAGTTACTGGTAGCATGAGTCTCTCCTTTCCCGATTCGAGAAGTACGTATTGGTTCATTACCCGTTCAGAGGCCAATGAAAAGCTCGGCGTGAGCGCCACGCCGAGCCGACTTATTCTGCTTTCTCATTCGACACGTTGAACAATTGCTTGATCATCTGTTCGCGTTCGTACTGAGCGTTCAACTCTTCCATCTCGCGGATGCGCGCGTTCGGTGCGAGCACCGTCAAGTGGCGGAACAAGTTCCGCATCTCACCCGTGCATTCGCCGCCGTACTCGCCGTCGATGTTGAGACTCATCCGCTCCGTCGTCGTCTTCATCTTGACGTGGCCCGTCTTGACGTGCTCGACGAGCGGGCTCGACAAGTGCTCACCCCGGAGCAACAAGCGGACGACGTGGATGAACTCGAACAAGTTACATTTCCGTAAGATGAACAAGTCAAACAAGCCGTCATTGAGTGACGCGTGCGGCGAGATCTTCTCGAAGCCGCCGACCGAGTTCGAGTTCGACGTGAGGAAGATCATCACTTCCCCGCTGAACGTCCCTTCGTCATGCTCAAGCTCGATATACGTCGGTTTGATGAGCGGCAGCTTCTCCATCCCTTTGACGTAATAGGCGAGCTGGCCGAGCGCCGTCTTCAACTTCGACGGCACTTCGTACGACAGCTCGGTCATGATGCCGCCGCCGGCGATATTGATGAAGTAATGGATGTCTCCCGCCTCGCCTTCGATCTCCCCGAGGTCGACCGGCATCTCAAAACCGTCACAGATGACGTCGAGGGCGCCGACGACGCTCAAAGGAATCCGCATCGCCCGGGCGAAATCGTTCGTCGTTCCGACCGGGATGAGCCCGATCGTCGGACGCTCATCGAGCGGAGCGAGTCCCGAGATGACCTCGTTCAACGTCCCGTCCCCGCCGGCCGCGACGATCAAGTCGAACTCGGCCGCCGCGGCCCGCTCGGCTTCGAGCGTCGCGTCACCGATCGCTTTCGTCGCGTACGTCGACGTCTCATAACCCGCATCCTCGAGGCGGTTCAAGATATACGGGAGCTCCCGTTTGATCACTTCTTTTCCAGATGTCGGGTTATAGATGACCCGTGCGCGTTTTCGTTGCATATCGTTTCTCTCCCCTATGCTCATTTCGAGCGAAAAGCGAGACACAAGTGCCTCGCTGCTGCTTAACGTTTCGCGATCTCTTCGTGGAACAAGCCATCGAGGAGCGCCGGGTTCGCCATCCCTTTCGTCTGCTTCATGATCTGCCCGATGATGAAGCCTTTGGCACGGTCTTTCCCGTTCTTAAAGTCTTCGATCATCTGCGGATGCGCTTCGAACAAGTCGAGGATGTAGCCGCGCAGCAAGTTCTCGTCCGAAATTTGGGCGAGACCGTTCGCTTCGACGTACGCCTTCGGTTCGGCGCCTTCCTCGATCATGGCCGTGAACACGCGTTTAGCGATCTTCGAAGAAATTGTACCTTCTCCGATCAAACGAATCAACTCCGCGAGCGAGCTCGGCGTCAACTTCATCGTTTCGACCGTCTCGTTCGACTTGTTCAAGTGGCCGAGCACTTCGCCCATGAGCCAGTTCGCGGCAGCTTTCGGTTCGGCACCGGCCGCTGTCGTCGCTTCAAAGAAGTCCGAGAACTCGCGCGTCGACGTGAGCGCCTTGGCGTCATAAGCCGACAGGCCATAGTTGTTCATGTAACGTTCGCGACGTTCGACCGGAAGTTCCGGAAGCGTCTTGCGAATGCGTTCCTTCCACTCCTCGTCGATCTCGAGACGGACGAGGTCCGGCTCTGGGAAGTAGCGGTAATCGGCCGCCCCTTCCTTGACACGCATGAGGATCGTCTTCTTCGCCGCCTCATCGAAACGGAGCGTCTCTTGACGCATGACGCCGCCCATGATGAGGAGTTTACGATGACGCTCTTCCTCATAATCGAGCGCCTTCAAGACGTTCGAGAACGAGTTCAAGTTTTTGAGCTCCGTCTTCGTGCCGAACGGCTCTTGGCCGAACGGACGGACCGAGATGTTACAGTCGCAACGAAGCGACCCTTCTTCCATCTTGACGTCCGAGACGCCCGCGAACGAGAGCACTTCTTTCAAGCGTTCGAGGTAAGCGACCGCGTCTTTCGGTGACCGCATGTCGGCCTCACTGACGATCTCGATGAGTGGTGAGCCGGTCCGGTTGAAGTCGACGACCGAATGTTTCTCGCCCGTATGGTTCATCTTCCCAGCATCTTCCTCGAGATGGACCCGCTCGATGCGGAACCGTTTCATCTCGCCATCGACTTCGACGTCGACGTGGCCGTTAAAGCCGATCGGTTGGTCGAACTGCGAGATCTGGTACGCTTTCGGCGTATCCGGATAGAAGTAGTTCTTGCGGTCGAACTTCGTATCGGTCGCGATTTCACAGTTGAGTGCCATCGCGGCCTTGATGGCGAGGTTGACCGCCTCTTCGTTCAATTTCGGCAAAACGCCCGGGTGTCCGAGACAGATCGGACACGTTTGCGTATTCGTTTCGGCACCGTACGTGCGCGAGCAGCCACACCAAATCTTCGACTTCGTGCTCAGCTCGGCGTGCACCTCGATCCCGATGATCGTTTCAAAGTTCATCGTACGTCCTCCTTAGAGCTGTGGCATTTTGAAACCGCCGTTTGCTTGTTCAAAAGCATGGGCCACGCGGTAGAGTGTTGGTTCGCTGAAGTGGTTCCCGATGATCTGTAGACCGACCGGGAGGCCGTCTGAGAGACCGGCCGGCACCGAGATGGCTGGTACGCCAGCCAAGTTGACCGGGATTGTCATAATGTCGTTGGCGTACATTGTGAGCGGATCTTCGAGTTGTTCGCCGAGCTTGAACGCCGTCGTCGGCGCCGTCGGTCCGATGATCGCGTCATAGTTCTCGAACACGCGCGCGAAGTCTTGCTTCATGAGTGTACGCACCTGTTGTGACTTCTTGTAGAACGCATCGTAATAACCTGAGCTTAACGCGTACGTCCCGAGCATGATGCGGCGTTTCACTTCTTCGCCGAACCCTTGCTCGCGTGAATACGTGAACACTTCTTCGAGCGCATCGGCCTCGGCGCGACGTCCGTAACGGATGCCGTCGAAACGGGCGAGGTTCGAAGACGCCTCAGATGAAGCGAGTAAGTAGTAAGTCGGGAGCGCGTATTTCACGGTCGGGAGCGATACCGTCTCAACGGTCGCACCGAGCGACTTGAGCGTCTCGACCGCTTGTTCGATCTGTTTGCGGACACCGTCTGATACACCTTCTGCCATGAACTCTTGCGGCAGGGCGAACTTCATGCCTTTAATGTCGCCATGAAGTGATGTCGTATAGTCCGGAAGGTCGACTGTCGCCGATGTCGAGTCCATGTCGCAATGACCTGAGATGACGTTCAACAAATAGGCGTTGTCTTCGACCGAGCGCGTCAGCGGACCGATCTGGTCGAGTGACGAGGCGAAGGCGACGAGGCCGTAACGTGAGACGAGGCCGTACGTCGGTTTCATCCCGACGACGCCACAGTAGGCCGCCGGTTGGCGAATCGAGCCACCCGTATCCGAACCGAGGCTGAACAGTACTTGTCCGGCTGCGACCGTCGCGGCCGAACCGCCTGACGAGCCGCCTGGTACGCGCGTCGTGTCCCACGGGTTACGGACGACTTTGAACGCCGAGTTCTCGTTCGATGAACCCATCGCGAACTCGTCCATGTTCAACTTCCCGATCGTGACGGCACCGGCGTCGTGAAGACGCTCGACGACCGTCGCGTCATGGGCCGGGACGAAGTTCTCAAGGAACTTCGAGGCACACGTCGTGCGTGTCCCTTTCGTGACGATGTTGTCTTTGACGCCGATCGGCAACCCGAAGAGCGGGTTGTCCGCTGTCTTGGCGAGGTCGTCTATCCGTTTCGCTTGCTCGAACGCGTCCTCGTTCAACGTGAGAAAAGCACCGATTTTGTCATCGGTCGCCTCGATGCGGTCAAATGATTCTTTGACGAGGTCCGTTACCGTGACCTCACCTTCTTTTAATAAGGTATGTAGCTTGGCTACACCGTGATCGAATAGTGTCATGAAGGGCCTCCTTACTCAAAGACGGCTGGGACGCGGACTTGACCGTTCTCCCAATCAGGCGCCATCCGTTCGACTTCCTCGCGAGGAAGTGACGGGCGGACCTCATCTTTGCGCATTACGTTTTTCAAATCTAGGGCATGGGTCGTCGGGATGACGCCCGTTGTATCGAGTTCATCGAGTTGCTCGGCGAACTCGAGGATTTTTGTCAATTGCTCCGTGAAGTGCGTCACTTCATCTTCCGTGATCGCAAGTCGGGCGAGTCCGGCAACGTGCCGAACTTCAGCTTCAGTGATTCGAGCCAAAGGTTCCACCTCCAACAGTTTTCAATACATCGTTCATTATCATACCACTTTTCCATAAGACAAAAAAGAAAATCCAATCCGGTCAAAGATGACCATTTTTTGAAAGTTAGGGAATCGCGCTAGAATATTGACTCGTTTCAAAAAACAGCTCTACGGTACACGGGCAATTCTCATTATGCTAAGAGAGTAGCAAACATTTTCTGAGGGGGATCACTATGTCAATCCGTAACAAATTGATCGTCGCCTTCACCGTCCTGTTAGTCTTATTACTCGGTGTGAGCGGCTATTCATTCTATGCGTTGAACGCCTCGAAGGCAGCCCAACAAGACATGAACGTCTCTTGGGTGCCCGGCATGGACCAAATTCATCAAATCGACAAGCAGTTGCTAGAGATTCGTCAGCATATGATGCGCCACGCTCTAGTCGAGGACGAGGTGACAAAGCAAAATGTCGAGCTCAGCATTGAGACGGGCGTCACGATTTTAAAACAACAGATGACCGGCTATGAGTCGACGATCATCAACAAGACCGACCGTGAACTGTTCGATCAGGCGACGGCACAATGGACGACGTTCCAGTCAAACATTGAGGAATTGATTCGTATCTCGAATGAAGAAGGACAAGCCGCGGCCGACTCCTACATCCGAGACACGGCCACGCCGAGCGTCGACGCGTTATCGAATACGCTCGGTCTCCTCGTCAACTTGAACCGTGATGGGATTCGTTCTGACACCGAGGCTGGTGAAGCGTTGTTTGCACAAGTCCAACTCACGCTCATCGTCATCATGATCGCCGCCATCGTCTTCACCGTACTCATGATGGTGTTCATCTTCCGCTCGATTTTCGAACCATTGAACGAGTTCAAAGTGAAAATGCGCGAACTCGCCACGAGCCAAGGCGATTTGACGACGTCGATCCCGGTGAAGCGACGTGATGAGTTCTCCGGGCTCGCGCGCGACTTCAACCAATTCATCGCCAACCTGCGCCAGCTCATTTTGCAAGTGAACGGCGTCTCACGCGGGGTGACCGAGCAATCCACTCGCATGTACGACGAATTGAAAGCGCTTAATACGTATATGACGACGACCGCCGCAACGACCGAGGACTTGACGGCCGGCATGCAACAGACCGCGGCGAGCGCCCAGGAAATGAACGCCTCCGCGTCGGATATGGAACGGACGCTCCATCAGATTGTAACGATGGCGGCCGAACGAAAAGTCGAGGCGGAGCAAGTCGATGCCCGGGCCATGGCGCTCCGCAGCCACGCCATCGAAGCGAAGGCGTCAGCGATCGACGTCTTGTCCTCGACACGGCACAATCTCGAACGGGCCATGCATGACGCCAAAGCCGTTCGCGAGATCGCGACGCTCACGAACGATATTTTAGACATCGCGGCGCAGACGAACCTGTTATCGCTCAACGCCTCGATCGAAGCGGCACGGGCCGGTGAGGCGGGACGCGGGTTCGCCGTCGTCGCCGACGAGATCCGTAAACTCGCCGAGACGAGCCGGACGACCGTCGAACGGATCCAAGCGATCTCGACGACCGTGCTCCATTCGGTCGACCATTTGAACGAGACGTCGAGCGAGATGCTCGGTTTCCTCGATACGAACGTATTGAAAGATTACGACCAGCTCGAAGACGCGGCCGAACGCTACAGCGAAGACGCCGGGCGCTTTGAGGCGACAGCCTCTGAATTCGCCGAAGCGGCCATCGAACTCGAACAATTGACGTCCGGTATGATCGGCGTCATTCAAGACGTCGCCGTGACGGTCAATAACGGGGCGCTCGGTACGCAAGACATCGCCGAGAAAGTGACGCTGTCGGTCGACCGGTTCAGTGAGTTGAACCGTGTCACCGAAGCGTCGCAACGGAAGATGGACGAGTTGAGCGAGTTGATCGGCCAGTTCAAAGTGTAAACAAAAGGACGCACTCCCTCGGGAATGCGTCCTTTTGTCATGCGGCCGACTGTTGCCGCTCTTTCCGTATCTCAAGTTCGAACCGCTTCGTCTCGGCGACGACAACACCCGACAAGAACAAGAGCCCAATCAAGTTCGGAATCGCCATCAGACCGTTGAAGACGTCGGAGACGGCCCAAATCAAGTTCAAGTTCGTCGTCATCGCACCGAGTCCGGCGACGACAATGTACACCATCCGGTACGGGACGATCGCCCGCTCCCCGAGCAGGTAATGGACCGATCGTTCCCCGTAATAACACCAGCCGATCACGGTCGAGAAGGCGAAGAAGACGAGCGAGATCGTGACGATGAGTTCACCGATCGGGCCGAGGAAGTAAGCAAACGACGCTTGCGTCAGCTCGATGCCTTGCAGCCCTTCCGTATACTGACCGCCCATGACGATCGTCAGCCCGGTGATCGAACAGACGATGAGCGTGTCGATCAACACTTGTGTCATCGAGATGAGCGCTTGCCGTCCCGGGAAATCTGTCTTCGCGGCCGCGGCCGCAATTGGTGCTGAGCCGAGACCAGCCTCGTTCGAGAATACGCCGCGCGCGACCCCGTAACGGATCGCGGCACCGAGCGCCCCGCCGCCGATTGCTTCGGCACTGAACGTACTCGAGAAGATCGTCGCGAGTGCGGACGGGATCAAGTCGAAGTTCATGACTAAAATGGCGAGCCCGGCCCCGACGTAAGCGAAAATCATGACCGGGACGAAAATCCCGACGACTTTCCCGATCGATTTGACGCCACCGAGGATGACGAACCTCGTCAGGACCATCATGATGATACCGGTCGCGACCATCGGGACACCGAACGACGTGTTCAGCGCTAAACTGATCGAGTTCGTCTGGACGCCATTGCCGATGCCGAACGCGGCGATCGAGGCGAACAAGGCGAACGTCATGCCGAGCCAACGTTTTTTAAGCCCGTGTTCTAAATAGTACATCGGGCCGCCGGCAACCTCGCCCCGTTCATCGACGGTACGATACTTGACGGCAAGGATCGCCTCGGCGTATTTTGTCGCCATGCCGATGAAGCCACTCAGCCACATCCAGACGATCGCACCCGGTCCTCCGAGGACGATCGCGGTCGCGACCCCGACCATGTTGCCGGTACCGACCGTCGCCGCGAGCGCCGTCATGAGCGCTTGGAAGTGGGAGATGTCCCCACGTTGCCGTTTTCGTTTTTCGGCTTCCGCCCCACTCTGCTTTTTCGGGATGAACGCTTCTTTCAAGCCGAACCCGAGCCGTGTCACTTGGATGAATCCGAGCCGGAACGTCAAGAAGATGCCCGTCCCGATCAATAGTATGAGCAAGTGTGGTCCCCAGACGAGGTTCGATAGACTCGTCACCCAACTTTCAAACTGCTTCACGTGATGTTCCCCCTATGTATGTATTCGCTTGACTACTGGTTTATATTTTTCAGAACATTCTCAACTTCGTCAAGTTGACGCGGGGTGAAATCATACCGATTCCGCGTAATGTTTTTGTAATATATCTGTTCAACACTCGGTTTTATCCTGTTTCCGACTTTAGTATTTGAAATAAAAATGTAACGATTCAATTCAGCAAAAAACCGACTTCCTCTATCAGGAAATCGGCTGGGTCTTGCTTATTTGGCGAGCGCCGCGACGACTTCGTCGACGTGACCGTTCACTTTGACACTGCGCCACTCCTCTTCGATATAGCCGTCCTCGTTGATGAGGAACGTCGAGCGGACGATGCCGTAATACTCCTTGCCGTAATTCTTCTTCAGCTGCCAGACGCCGTATAGCTCTGACACTTCATGCGTGTCGTCGACGAGCAAGTCGAACGGCAAATCGTTCTTCTCGATAAAGTTTTGATGCTTCTTCTGGCTGTCGGCCGAGATGCCGATGACGACGGCCCCGCTCATCTTCGGTGCGGCGTCACGGAAATCGCACGCCTCGGTCGTACAGCCCGGCGTCGCGTCTCTCGGGTAAAAATAGAGGACGACTTTCTGGCCGCGATAGTCTTCGAGTGCGACCATGTCCCCGTTTTGGTTCGGTAGTGTAAATGTTGGTGCTAGCATCTGATTTCCTCCTTATCCGAACGACGGGTCGACGAGCTGTTCGTCATATCCGTCGATCGCTTGTTCTAGTTTTTGTTTGAGCGGGTCGAGCACTTCGAGATAGTCGACCGGGTCTTCCATCGCGGCCGCATCGCGGAGCGCGGCCTCGTTATCGATATACCACGTCTGGTACGCTTTAAAGTAATCGGTCATGATCGCTTGGTTTTCCGGGACGGTGAGCGTCTCTGACATGAGCAGGAAAACGTTATTGTCCGCCTCGAGCGCGACATAGTCCGTCTGGGCGTTGACCCGGTCGTAAATCGGTCCGGCCTCATCTTCCGGCACGTCGGCGAGACGGGCGTTCGCTTCAGCGTTCACCCCGTACTCGCTCGCTTCAATCCCCGTCAACAACTCCCCGACCTCACCGATCACGTCAGCCGGGACCAAGGCTGGTGTGACGACGAGCGACCAATCGTCGCCTTCCTTGATCGCGACTTTGGCGAGCCGGTTCGGCAGTTCGTTCCCGTCACCATCCTCCATCTCATGGACGATATAGGCGACGTCCTCGTCCTCGTTCACCCAACTCTCGACGATGTCACCTGGCGTCAGGTCACGCGTCACGGCACCTGTCGCCGGGATGTCGGTCCGGGCAGCAGCGTAGTCGATGTCCGCGAGCGCCTCGGCGTCTCCGTCACGGAGCGCTTGTTGATACGATTCATACACTGTCTCGACCTCGTCCGGGAGCGGTCGTTTCGTCTCTTCGACCGGTGCTGCCTCTTCATTCCCGCAAGCGCCGAGCATGAGTGTGAGCGCCAGCGGCAACATCCATTTTCTCATCCAATCATTCCTTCCTCGATCAATCTCTTTTCACCATCCTACCACGACTGAATTTAGAGCGGAAACGACACGCTTTTCCGGAAAATTGTTTCACTAGGATTTCATGAAGAATTCCGATACAATACAGACGTAAGCGCTTAACTGCATAATCACTTTAAGGGGGAACGAGAATGATTCCATACAAACATGAACCATTCACAGACTTTACAAACAAAGAGAACGCTGCCTTGATTCAAGCGGCGATCGAGAAAGTGAACGGGGAGCTTGGTCAGGACTATCCGCTCGTGATCGGTGGGGAAAAAGTGACGACGGAAGGTAAGATCACGTCTTACAACCCGGCCAATAAAGACGAAGTCATCGGACACGTCTCGAAAGCGAACCAAGAACTCGCGGAACGTGCGATGCAAGAAGCGCTCAAAGCGTTCGACACGTGGCGTCACGTCGACCCGTCTGTCCGTGCCGACGTCTTGTTCAAAGCGGCGAACATCGTCCGTAAACGGAAGCACGAGTTCTCGGCCTACCTCGTCAAAGAAGCGGGCAAGCCTTGGAATGAAGCGGACGCGGACACGGCGGAAGCGATCGACTTCATGGAGTACTATGCGCGTCAAATGCTCGAACTCAAACCTGGTAAGAAAGTCGAGAGTCGCCCGGGCGAGTACAACCGCTATGACTACATCCCACTCGGGGTCGGGATCATTATCAGCCCATGGAACTTCCCGTTCGCGATCATGGCAGGGACGGCCGTCGCGGCCATCGTCGCCGGTAACACGATCCTCTTGAAGCCAGCTTCGACGACACCGATCATCGCGGCGAAATTCGTTGAGGTCATGGAAGAAGCGGGTCTCCCGAAAGGCGTCCTCAACTTCATCCCGGGACCGGGCGCTGAAGTCGGCGACTACCTCGTCGACCATCCGAAGACGCGCTTCATCAGCTTCACTGGTTCACGCGACGTGGGTCTCCGCATCAACGAGCGTGCCTCGAAGTTGAACGATGGCCAAATCTGGCTCAAACGCGTCATCGCCGAGATGGGCGGAAAAGACACGATCGTCGTCGACGAATCAGCGGACCTCGAACTCGCGGCCCAGTCGATCGTCAAATCGTCGTTCGGCTTCTCGGGACAAAAATGTTCAGCTTGTTCACGCGCCATCATCGTCGACAGCGTGTATGACACGGTGCTCGACCGCGTCGTCGAATTGACGAACGAACTGTCAGTCGGAAACACCGAGCAGAACGAACACTTCATGGGACCGGTCATCGATGCGGCCGCGTTCAAGAAGGTCACGTCATACTTCGACGTCGCGAAAGAAGAAGGACGCATCGTCACGGGCGGTAAAGCGGACGACTCGACCGGCTACTTCGTCGAGCCGACGGTCGTCGCCGACGTCGCACCGAAAGCACGTCTCATGCAAGAAGAGATCTTCGGGCCGATCGTCGCCTTCACGAAAGCGAAAGACTTCAAAGAAGCGATCGACATCGCCAACAACACCGAGTACGGCTTGACGGGCGCGGTGCTGACGCGTGACCGCTCGAACCAAGAATACGCACGCCAAAACTTCCACGTCGGCAACTTGTACTTCAACCGTGGTTGCACAGGCGCCATCGTCGGCTATCAGCCGTTCGGCGGCTTCAACATGTCAGGGACCGATTCAAAAGCAGGCGGGCCGGATTACATCCAGCTCCACATGCAAGCGAAAACGACGTCAGAGACGTTTTAATCCAGGGAGGCACGACGGGACAGCCCGTCGTGCCTTTTTTCTGTGTCGGCCTCACCCTAACGCCACGTCTAAAATCATCATGACGGTAAATCCAAGCATCAAGGCGATCGATGCCAAGTCCTTATGGCCATTCTCTTGCGACCCCGGGATGACTTCTTCGACGACGACAAAAATCATGGCCCCGGCGGCAAAGCTCAATGCGAACGGCAGTAGCGGCTCCATGACAAACACCGCCCAAACGCCGAATAAGGCGGCGACCGGCTCGACGACGGCCGACAGCTGTCCGTAGAAAAAACTCTTTCGTCGTGACATCCCGTCCCGCCTTAACGGCAGCGCCACCGCCACGCCTTCTGGAAAGTTTTGAATCCCGATCCCGATCGCGAGGGCGATGGCACCCGTCAACGAGGCCGATGGAAAGTCAGCCGCGACCGCCCCGAACGCGACCCCGATCGCTAGTCCTTCCGGTATGTTGTGCAACGTGATCGCTAAGACGAGCAACGTGCTGCGCTTTCGTTTGAACGGGCCGATTCCTTCCGCCTCACTGAGCGGGGAAGTCGGGTGCAAGTGCGGAATCAGTTGATCGATGCCCCATAAAAAGAATCCGCCCAATAAAAAGCCGACTGTGGCCGGCAACCAGGCCGGCCAAGCGTCCTGTCCTGCCATCTCGATCGCCGGCGCGAGCAACGACCAAAAACTGGCGGCAATCATCACCCCGCCGGCAAATCCGAGCATCCCGTCCATCAGCCGTTGATTGATCGATTTCGTCGTGAACACGACAGCCGCCCCGAGCGCCGTCATGCCCCATGTGAACAACGTCCCGAGCAAGGCTTGCATGGCCGGACTCAGTTGAGCCACCCCGTCCCACATCGCCATCGCCTCCCCTTAAGCTTTGTATGCGCACCCTATTCTTTTCCCGTCGTCCCCGCGTCGCTAATCTCAATTTGAACAATCAAAAAAGAGGAGAGCGACGTCGCTCTCCTCCGTTATAGTCCTACTTAAAATGTGCGCATCAAGTTCGCCATCTCGATCGCCGCCGTCGCTGCTTCCCAGCCTTTGTTCCCGGCTTTCGTGCCGGCCCGCTCGATCGCTTGTTCGATCGTCTCGGTCGTCAAGACACCGAAGATGACCGGCACTTCCGACTGGTAGCTCGCTTGGGCGACACCTTTCGCCGCTTCGCTGCAGACGTAGTCGAAGTGCGGCGTCGCCCCACGGATGACTGCGCCGAGCGTGATGACGGCGTCATACTTCTTGCTCATCGCCATTTTTTTAGCGACGAGTGGAAGTTCGAACGCGCCCGGGACGAACGCGATCTCGACGTCGTCTTGCTCGATGCCGTGGCGCTTCAACGCATCCTTCGCCCCGTCGAGCAAGCGCATCGTGATCAAATCGTTGAACCGTCCGACGACGATCCCGATTTTCAAGCCTTTACCAACCAAGTTACCTTCAAATGTATGCAACATTATTCTTCTCCTCCAAAATGATTCATTTTTTGTTGTTTCGTCAAGCGATAGCGTTCATTCTCGGCGTGCTCCCCGACGATGATCGGGACGCGTTCGACGACGGTGATGCCGCACGCCTCCAAGGCATCGACTTTCTCTGGGTTGTTCGTCATGAGCCGCACGTTCGTGACGCCGAGGTCACGCAGCATGCCCGCGCTCACCCGGTAGTCACGCAAGTCGGTATGCAACCCGAGCGCGACGTTCGCCTCGACCGTGTCGAGCCCTTGCTCCTGCAGTTCATACGCCTTCAATTTATTCAGTAAGCCGATGCCGCGCCCTTCTTGGCGCATGTAGAGCACGACGCCGCCCTCTTCTTCAATTTTAGCGAGTGACGCATCAAGTTGCGGACCGCAGTCGCAGCGGTAAGAGCCGAACACGTCACCGGTCAGACATTCCGAATGGATGCGGACGAGCGGCGCATGTTCAAGTTCGCCTTTGATGAGCGCGACGTGCTCTTCGCGGTCAAGGACGTTTCGATAACCGATCAGGCGAAACGTCCCTTTTGCCGAGGGGAGATTGACGTCCGCCTCTCGTTCGACGAGGTCCGTCTCCATATAGCGGACGAGCTCCTCGATCGTGATGAATTTCAAATCGTGCCGTTCCGCGACGTGGACCAGGTCCGGTACTCGAGCCATCTCGCCGTCTTCACGGATGATTTCGCAAATGACGGCGACCGGCTCACTCCCTGACAGTCGGGCCAAATCGACCGACGCTTCGGTGTGGCCGCGCCGCACCGAGACGCCGCCTTTTTTCGCGATGAGCGGGAAGATGTGTCCCGGCCGTTGAAAATCGGCCGGACGCGCGTTCGCATTGGCCAGCTCGCGGACCGTGTGGGCCCGTTCGCTCGCCGAGATGCCCGTCGTCGAGTCGACATGGTCGACACTGACGGTGAACGCCGTCCCGTGTGGATCGGTGCTGTTGTCGACCATCGGCGACAAGTCGAGCCGGACGGCGACTTCTTCCGCCAGGGCGGCACAGACGAGCCCTTTCCCTTCCGTGATGAGGAAGTTCATCGTCTCGGCCGTCATCTTATCGGCGAGGACGACGAAGTCACCTTCGTTCTCCCGGTCCTCGTCATCGACGACGATGATCGGACGCCCCATTTTCAAATCTTCGATTGCTTGTTCGATTGTGTGAAACATCACCATCCCGCCTTTCCGTATCCCATCGACGCAAGTGATTCGAGCGTCATGTCTTTTTGATTCACTAGCTTTTCCATATATTTAGCCAACATATCGCATTCCAAATTGACCTTATCCCCAGCCTGCTTCATCCCGAGCACCGTCTCACTGTACGTATGCGGGATGAGCGACAGCGTGAAGCCGCGTTCAGTGACCTCATACACCGTCAAGCTCGTCCCGTCGACCGAGATCGAACCTTTAGGGACGATGAAACGGAGCAACGACGGCTCGCAACTAATATCGATGTAGACCGCGTTCGCGAGCGGACGCTTCTTGACGATGCGACCGACCCCGTCGACGTGTCCCGAGACGAAGTGACCGCCAAAGCGACCGTTCGCCGGCATCGCCCGCTCGAGGTTGACGTCCGTTCCAGGGCGGACCCCGTCTAGACTTGACGCTTTGAGCGTCTCCGGCATGACGTCGACGGCAAAACTCGTTTGATCAAACGCCGTCACGGTCAGGCAAATCCCGTTCACCGAGATGCTGTCGCCGAGCTTCACGTCTTCTAACACGATCTTGCCCGCGAGCGTGAGCCGTAGCGACGGCCCGTTCCGCTTCACGGCTTTCACACTGCCGATTTCTTCAACGATTCCCGTGAACATCGGACTCCCCCTTTCTCATGACGAGCTTGATGTCGGTACCGACCGTCTCGACCGAGCCGATCGCGAAGCGCTCGATCGCATCTAACGGTCCGGCTTGGCTCGAGCGATAGACGCCTCGGTTCCCACCGAACACGCGCGGTGACTGATACATGACCCATTCGTCGACGTATCGGCCGTCAAAGAGTGACGTCACGAGCGTCGGTCCCGCCTCGATGAGCAAACGGCCGACGCCGCGACCATGCAAGTCACGAAGGACGTTGTCGAGTGTCGAATAGTCGGCAAGCTCGACACCGTTTTGAGCGAGCTCGGTCCGTTTCACTTCATCATCGGACAGCGTATAGACGAGCACCGGCACGTCTTTCGCGCTCCGGACGAGCTGACTCGAGAGCGGTAAGCGGAGCTCGCGGTCGAGGACGACCCGAAGCGGCTGACGTGTCGGCATGTCGAGCCGGACGGTCAAGGCCGGGTCGTCGGCGAGCACGGTCCCGATTCCAGTCAAGACGGCATCGACCGTCGCCCGTAGTTCGTGGACGTCACGTCTCGCTTCAGTCCCGGTCACCCACTGGCTCTCACCCGTGTCGAGCGCGACTTTCCCGTCTAGGCTCGTCGCCGTCTTCAATACGACGTACGGCCGTTTCGTCTCAAGCGAACGTAGGAACGCCGGATTGAGCGCACGGGCCTCGGCTTCGAGCAGACCGACTTCGACGTCGATCCCGGCCGCCTTCAAACGGGCGACACCTTTCCCTGCGACGAGCGGGTTCGGGTCTTCCATCGCGATGACGGCGCGCTTGATGCCCGACTCGACGATCAAGTCGGCACACGGCGGCGTCTTCCCGTAGTGCGAGCACGGCTCGAGCGTGACATAAATCGTCGCACCGTATGCGGACGCACCGGCCATGCGAATGGCGTGCACTTCGGCGTGCGGTTCACCGGCCTTCAAATGGGCACCGAATCCGACGACGCGACCGTCTTTGACGACAACGGCCCCGACGAGCGGGTTCACACCGGTCTGTCCGGCAGCGGACTTGGCCAATTGGATTGCTTGTTGCATGTACTGTTGCATCGTTCTCCCTCCTTGTTTCGTACAGACAAAAAGACCCTAAGGATGTCCTTAGGGTCTCGGCGGGAGGTCTCAGTCGTCATTGGTCGAGCCAAATAAACGTTTTCTTTACAGAAAAACGTACGACGAAGCGCAGGTCACGAGGACCTGTCTTTTTTCCTTCTCCCATCCAGACTATACTGTCGGCTCTAGAATCGCACTAGATCCACCGTTCGCACACGTGCGCCCGGGTCACGGACTTAAGGCTTGCGCCCATCACCGCCGGTTGGGAATTGCACCCGACCCCGAAGGAATATTTGTTTGTACTCCTTTACTTTAGCGCAAAAAAGAATCGAAGGCAAAAATAAAAGCGCAAAAAAAGCGCCACTCCGATGAGCAGCGCTTCCAATCAAGCCAAGAATAAGACGACGAGCAAACCGACGATCCAGCAATAGAACGAGAAGTACTTGAGCTCACCCTTCGCCATGATGTGCTGGAACCATTTGAGCGAGATGGCCGTCAGCGCGTACGAGGCGATGAACGCCAAGACGAGCGGACCGAACAGATCGCGCGTCGTCGGATCGGTGAACAATACCGGCCCGTCCAAGATCATCGTCCCGAGACTGACCGGGATGAACAAGAAGAACGAGAATCGGAGCGCCGACTCTTGTTTAATGCCGAGCAACATCGCCATGACGATCGTGGCACCCGAGCGGCTGATCCCTGGGATAAGCGCGACCGCTTGGGCGAGACCGATCAAGATGGCGTCACGTAACGTGATACCGCCGTCACCTTTACTCCCGCGCATGTTGCGGATGAACCAAAGTGCGACCCCGGTCAAGATCAACGTATAGCCGACCGTTGCGACGCCGCTGAGCGTCTCACCGATCCAATCGCCGAATAACACGCCGAGCACGCCGGCCGGTACGGTCGCGACGAGCAAGAGACCGATGAACTTGACGTCGATCATCGTATCCTCGCTGCGGTCTTTCTTAAATAAGAACGTCCACAGACTGACGACGAGCCGGACGACGTCTTGGCGATAAATCGTCAAGACGGCGAGGAGCGACGCAAAGTTGACGAAAATCTCGAACGACAGCCCCGGTAATTCGATATTGAATAACTCTTGGAAGATGACCAAATGACCGCTCGACGAGATCGGGATCGGTTCCGTGAACCCTTGGACGAGACCAAGCAGCAAGTAAAATAACCATATTGTCATATCATAATATCCTCTTTTCTCAAATTCGCTCAATGCGGATATTTTAGCAGAACCACGGTTTCATTGACCACCATTTAAAATTTTTTCGTATATTTTGAAAAATTTTATTGATTAGTCTGAAAATTAAATTTATTATAGAAGGGTACTCAACTGGACAACGGCGATGACCCCATTGTCCAGTTGGGTACATTTTCGTATGGAACTCATATAATTTACCAAAAATAAAACTTTTTGTTTACAAATGAATCCATATAATATTAAATTTGTAATATGCCTGTTACCTTTTTTTTAAATCTTTTATCCAACTTTATACCTACCGAGTCCCATTTTTAACATAAAAAACTTACAAAAGCGCTTATAAATCGTAAAAACTATCCGATAGTATGATTGTAGAAGCACTTTCGTCATCATTGTCGGTTCAGATATGAGTCCATGGAAGGAGGAACCATCATTGAGTCAAACGCTATCCACTAATACTCATCATTTATCAACCGAACAGCAACGCATGATTCACTGTATTCGTTTGCTCGGGGATTTATTAAAGGAACGTCCTCGTCGCTCTGTCTATCGTCGCTTCGCGATGGAGCAAAACTGGCCGTCTCCCGAATCGATCATTCGACAGTTCGGATCATGGGCCGAGGCACTCGCCATCGCCGGCTATGAATGGCATGGGGAAATCGCCGTTGATTTACCCGATAAAATGCCAAAATATACACGCGACGATATCGTCGAGACGCTTGCCCTCTATTCACGGGACATGGGTTCGATCATCACGCTGAAGAAGTATCAAGAATGGCGGAAACTACACCCGAAAGCACCGAGCCATTACCACATCGTCAAGACGTTCGGTTCGTGGCATGATGCCTGCGCCGAAGCCGGTCTTGAGGCGAGCGTGACTTACTCGAAGTCAGAGTTGTCGAACGCTCTTCGAGAAGCGATTCATGAGATGGGCTTCTCTCTTTCATTCGAGGCGTACCGAGAATGGGCAAAACGCAACAACAAGCCATCTACGAAAGCGATCTTGCATCGTTACGGGTCTTGGTCCGCTGCCATCCATGCGGTCGAGTCCGATATATTCAGCCAGAAATCATAATCATTCATTCAAAAAGGAGAACCGTTTAACGGTCCTCCTTTTTTCATTGAATTCGTTCGGTCGATGTGTCCCGGTAATGGGCGACACGGTCGCGCCCGTTAAACTTCGCCCCGACGTACATCGCCCGGTCGGCATGCCGCAACACCGTATCGAGCTCTTCGTATTCATGAATCGTCTCGATGCCGATGCTCGCCGTCACTTGGACCCGGATTCCTTCCGTCCCGAACGGGTGTGACCGGAGCGCTTGCCGAATCTTCTCACCGGTCACAATCCCCGCCGCCTCGTTCGTCCTCGGGAACACGAAGACGAACTCTTCGCCGCCGTAACGCGTGACGAGGTCACTGCTCCGGACGAGCCGGTTGAACAGGACCCCCGCTTCAATCAACACTTCGTCACCGAACGCATGGCCGTACGTATCGTTAATCGATTTAAAATGGTCGAGGTCAACCAAGAAGACCGACAACGGATACGACGCGACGTCGTTCAATCGCTCTTTCGTCCAACGTTTCAACGCCCGCTGGTTCGGCAACCCGGTCAACGGATCGGTCAGACTCTCGTGCTGGAGCCGATCCCGTTCATCGATCCGCTCGAGTGACCACGATAGCGTCTTGAGCAAGCGGTGAATCTCGACCGCGAGCGCCTCATCATAGGCCCCGTTCGCCGTCGTCGAAATCATACAACTGACCGCGTTCGTCGTGCTCGTCACCGGTTGAATGACGAGCGCGGAATGATGTAGTTCGCTTTGGTTCGCCTGAAGCTCCGGATGCCACTCGTGGAGCGAATCGTACAGAAAGTACGGCTCACTCGCGTCACGGTGCCGCTCGAGCGTATACGCATCAGCGACCGCTTCCGCTTTCCGCCCCCGTACATCATAAAACGTCTGGTCCCCGTCTCGATTGATTTGAAGCCAACCACGCTCGACCTCGACGACTTCCCGTAAGCCGTTCCAAAATTTTTCAATTAACAGCGCTTCGCTGTCGACGCGATAGAGCTGTTCTTTCAACCGCTCGACTTGATCGATCTTCGATTGCGTTTCTTCTGTCTGTGTCGCTTTCGACAACCCCATCTTCAAGATCGACAAGAGCAGGAACGTCGCCATCAACCCGACATACCCGAACAGTTGGAACGCCTCGAGCGCGACCATCGTGAACAACAGCTCGAGTGAGATAACGAGCCAATCGAACCGTAACAGACGCCACATAATCGGTAGCGGGATCCTCTCCCCGATCAAGAACCGGGACATGACGAAGCTAAAGCCGAGGACGAGATAAAGCACTCCGAAGAAACCGATCAGTGCCGCTCCCTGCTCAAGCAAGTGGACGGTCGACCCGATCTCACCGCCGAGCGAAAAGTAGACGAGACCCGGGATGACGAGAATCATCGCCTCGATCAGCGTGTTGAGCGGATAAAAGTGTAAGAAACGCCGGCGGCCGACTTTCCTGTTGAACGCCCGTGCCTGGAACGTCAACAACAGCAATTGCCCCATTAAAAGTGCCGGGACGAGCCCGTACAAGAAGAACGTCATGAAGACGAACAGCTCGTGGAATGTGAAGTGCAGATGCCGCCGCTTTAACGGGTTCATGACGAACAAGGCACCGAGCGTGTAGATGAACCAGAAGAACGTCCAATCGAACGTTTCCATATCGGTCCACATGTAATAGACGATCCCGATGAAGACGAGCGACCACGAAAGCCAGCTCCTTATGAGATACTTCCGAAACCGCATCGTCTCCCCCCTTTTCTTGTAACATTCCTTAACAGTATGAAGGGTTTCGGGGAAACATTCCAGTCGTTGTTTGAAAGTTGTGACAATGAAAAAAACCGTGGCGCACGCCACGGTCTGTCCGTTATTTCGCTTTCAAATAAGAAATGCCGATCGAGCCGGACCCGGTGTGGGCCCCGAGTAGCGGCGCGAGCGTGTCGACGCGGATCGGCACCTTGTCGCCGAGTTCCTGTTTCCACGACTCCGCAAGCTCCGGCACGTTCCCGTGGAAAATCGAGACGTCCGTGCATTCGCCTGACTCGATCGCCGCCCGGATGACCTCGAACAAGTGGGCTTGCGCCTTTTTATACGTCCGTACGGTCTGATACGGGACGATGAGCCCGTCCTCGAAGCGGAGCACCGGCTTCAGCTGCAGCATGTTGCCGATGAGCGCTTTTGATTTCGAGATGCGTCCACCTTTTTGCATTTGCGTCAAATTTTGAATCGTCAGTTCGATCCGGACGTCCTCGACGCGCTGTTTCATGTACGCCTCGACGTCATCAAGGGCGTCTCCGCGCTCGACGCGCTCGATCAGTTCTTCGAGCAACAGACCCATCGTATAAATACCCGACCGTGAATCGATGGCGAGCAGCTTGAACTCGGCGATCTCGGCCCCTTGGATCGACGCCGAGTACGTGCCGCTCAAGTCAGACGACAGGTGGACGGCGATGCCCATGTCATACTTCGGCTTCAACTCTTCATACAGCGTGGCGAAATCCCCGATTGCCGGTTGGCTCGTCGAGACGCGCTCGCCGGCATCGATCCAGTCGTACACCGTCTCGGCGTCGACTTCGATGCCGTCTTTATAAGGTTGATCGCCCTTGACGACGTAAAGCGGGACGATATGGATGTCTGGGTGGTGTTTGATCGAATCTGGCAAGACGACCGTGCTGTCCGTGATGTAGGCAATTTTCATGTGAGCCTCTCCTTTAAAATCGTGATTAGTACCTGGTAGTATGATTTTATCACAGGTGAAACGGTTTCACTAATTTTTCAAAAAATGTACCCGTCTTCGTCAAACGTTCAAACCTCTAAGGTCCACAATCCGCCCGAAACGGGTAAAAGATAACATGGACAAAGGAGGCGTTTTTTTATGATTCGAATCGAGAACGTCAATAAGATTTATAAGACCGGTGACATCGAGACGGCCGCCTTGAAAGACGTCGACTTGACGATCAACGATGGGGCGTTCGTCGTCATCCTCGGACCGAGCGGCAGCGGCAAGAGTACACTCTTGAACGTCATCAGCGGGCTCGATACGGTCACGTCCGGGAACATCACGTTCGATGACACCGTCTTGACCGACCTGTCCCCGGAACAGATGACGGCGTTTCGGCGCGACCATCTCGGCTTCATCTTCCAACAATACAATTTGCTCCAAAACTTGACCGTCTACGAAAATATCCAGATCGGGGCCGACCTGTCGACGCAACCGCTCGGTATCGACGAGCTGTTAGAGCAGGTCGGGCTGTCGCCTTCGCGCGACAAGTACCCGTACCAACTGTCCGGCGGTGAGCAGCAGCGCGTCTCGGTCGCCCGGAGTCTCGCCAAAAACCCGTCGATCATCTTTTGCGATGAACCGACCGGCTCGCTCGACGAGGACAACTCGAAGAAAGTGCTCGAGCTGCTCGAACGATTGAACACGACGTACGGCAAGACCGTCGTCGTCATCACCCACAACACCGGCATCAGCGCCATGGCCGACGACGTCATCAAGATGAACTCGGGACGCATCGTCGAACTGACGCACAACCCGGTCCGACAAGCCGCGCAAGACATCGCTTGGGGTTAGGAGGTTTCGACCATGCTGTATAAAAACGTTTTGAAGACGCTCGTCGGCAAATGGATGCAGCTCGTCGCCATCGCCATCATCATCGTCATGAGCTCGCTCACCTATACGATGATGTTCTACGGCATCAGCGGGATCGAGGTCCCGACCGAGGACTATTTGGCGTCGTCGAACCAAGAGGATTTCGCCGTCGAGATGCTCAACCGCGTCACCGAGGACGAAGCGAACGACCCCGAAATCGCCTCCCACGTCGCCTCGGGCACATATACGCTCGCCGACTTGAAACAGGTCGACCCGAAACGCTTCGACGACTTGATCGGCGCCCGGATCGACGCGGTCGAATCCGTCATGCCCGAGGCGACAATCGAACTTCGCGAATCCAAACTGATCACTTATCCATTCGCGGGCAGTGAACATCGGGGGCTCGTCTTAAAAGAAACAATGACGATCAATCAGTCTTACCTCGAAGCGGGCTCGCGTCCGACGACGGACGACGAGGTCGCGCTCAACGCCAAATACGCCGAGAAGAACGGGATCGAGGTCGGTGACACGATCGACCTCGGCACGCCGTTCACGGTGAGCGGTTTCGTCTTGTTCCCGGACTATACGCTCCCGCTGTTCGATGAGAACTTCTTCAATCTCGACGCCGGGACGCAGACGCTCCTGCTCATGACGGACGAGGCGTATGAAGCGGTCGTCGGCACGGAATCGTTCCGGCTCGCAGGCGTCACGGACGGCGCGATCAACACCGTCGAGCTCCCGTTCGTCGTCTCGGTCATGGAGACGGAGAATATTATGCGCAGCGGGGCCATCTATAGTGAGATCTCGTCGGGGAAAGCGATGGCGCTCGGACTTAGCCTATTCATCGTCTCGATCGCCGTCATCATCGTCGCCATTCTCATCTCGAACATGCTCGAGACCGAACGTGGTCAGATCGGGCTGTTGAAAGCGATCGGCTACAACCGGCGCCAGATTTCAGCCCCCTACTTGGTGCTCATCTTGGTGTTCGCGACGCTCATGCTCGTCATCGGGTACTTCCTCGGCCTCTACTTCGCCGACCCGCTCAAAAACCTGTATCTCGACTTCTATCTGTTGCCATCGATCACGATCGCTCAAAACCCGCTCGTCTTTTTGACCGCCGTCTTCGTCCCGCTCGTCTTCTTCGGCATCGTCGCCGGTGCCGTCATCTACAAGCTCATGGGCGAGAGCGCGCTCGCACTGTTATCACCGCGCGACAACATATCGCTCAATCGGCTCAGCCGGCTCGTCAGCCGAATGCTAAGCCAGGCCAGCGGGAAAACGAAGTTCAAATATTTATACGCCGTCAAAAGCACGGGCAGCTTCATCATCTTCTTCCTCGGTATCTTGTTCTCGACATTGTTGATCGTGTTCGCACTCATGATGAACGGGGCCGTCGACCGGATGACGGTCGGCGGATTGAACGACGTCGACTATGCGTATGAGGCGTACGCGAACACGGAATCGCCGCCAATGCTCGCCGACGGTCAGGAACCGTTCCTCGCCTATCCGTTCGCGTTCGTCGATGATCAACTCGTCACCCTTAAAGGCTTGAGCGACGACAACACGCTCTACCGGTTGCAAGACCGGGACGGGAACGAATTGACCCCTGCAACCGATGGCGTCATCGTCACCGAACCGCTCGCCTTAAAACAGAGTTTTGACGTCGGCGACACGATCGATGTCGAGCTCGACGGGGAGACGTTATCGTACCCGATCCTCGGCATCGCCGACGACTTCACGGGTGACGTCGTCTATTTACCAATTGAAATGCTCAGCAACGAGCTGACAGACGGCGCCTCGAGCGACTTGTTCAACGGCGTCTACGCCAGTGAACGGCCGGACGAGTCGGTGTATCCGACGATTCTGTCGCGCGACGGTTTGATCGAACAGTCCGAGTCGATCAACGAATATATGAATTTGATGATGAACGTCATGATCGGCGGCTCCGCCTTGATCGCCTTCAGCATCTTGTTCGTCTTGACCGCGCTCACGGTCGAGAAGAACTATTACGTCATCTCGCTCCTCAAAGTGATGGGGTATAATCGACGTGAGGTCCGCTCGATGATTCTTGACAGCTACTTCGTCTACGCACTCATCTCGGCACTCCTGAGCATCCCGATCGCCCTCGTCGTCCTCCGGATAATCATCGTCGTCTTCGCCGAGGACTACGGGCTCGTCTTGCCGCTCGAGTTTGAATGGATATACGTGCTCTATACGGTCGGGGCCGTCACGCTCTTGTTCTTCGTCAGCACGTTCATCAGCCGGCGCAAGATCGATCAAATCCCGCTCCAAGAAGTGTTGAAGACGTATCAAGAATAATTTTGCTCGAAATAGGGCATAATAAGAGAAGAGACTAGGCCTCTCGCTTGAGGGGCCTAACTATTTGCAGAAGAGGATGATTCTAATGAACCGTACACAAGTATTGCTCGCCATCCCAGGAAACTGGCCATCGGCCGAGGCCGTGAGCGAAAAAATCAGTTTACATAGCGAAGGCTATACGATGGCCGGTCTGTTGCTGTTAGAAGACGAGACCGGAAAAGCGTTCACCGTCGAAGTCGTCGAACGCGACCCGGCGCTCGCCGAGGCGATGATTCACGCCAGCACGAGCGGCTTCACACCGAAAATCGCCAAAGGACTCACGCGCCACACGCATATCGTCTATTTGATCGGCGACGTCAATGATGTGACAGACATCGCCGCGGCCCGTCGCGGGGCGAACGCCCTGTTGAACGCCGGCGGACTCGGTGTCATGGTCGAGACGGCAGGCGTCGCTTATTCGAAAGACGAATGGCAAGCGTCGAAAGAAGAAGACCTCGCCCTCGACTACTCGCTCCTCACCGCCATCACGGAAGAAGAGACGGCGTACGTATCGTGGGGCATGAAAGCGTTCGGCCATGCCGACGTCGCCGTACCAGAAACGCTCGAGATCGAAGACGCGATCCACGTCATCCATTCGTTCAACTTCCATTTGATCGCAGGCGGATCGATGTTCGGTGATGGCGATAGCTTCACGTTCGAGGACGGCAAGACGTTCACGGTCGAGATGGGCGAAGACGAGCGCACATCAATCGACAACTTGCTCCATAACCCGTTCGGCTTGATCTATCTCGTACCACAAATTGCAGAATAACATGTCAATCGATTAATTTGGACCCACATCCAGATTGATCGATTTTTTGATATCGCTCGTCCTTCCGGCGCCCACGCTTTCCGCAGGCAATCCCGGAGCCGCATCGCGACTCGCGTCGCTGCTGGGTCTCCGTCGGATTGCTTTCCTGCAGGAGTCGGGGCGCCATCGGACGAGCAACAAAAAGGTACTGTTCGAAAACTAATCGAACAGCTAATAGCCGAACGGAAAATCATCCGTGTCGGAAACGGTCCATCCACTCGCTACCAGCCCCTAAAGTAAACAAGAGCTCACAGATCATTCGTCTGTGAGCTCTTGTTGTTTCGGCATGTCGAGCGGCAAAAAGTAATGGTCGCACCCTTCCTAACCTCACTAATTTTACCTAAATCATCACGACAATCAAAAAAATCCACAGACACACGTCTGTGGATTTACTTTCTCATCTCTTGGAGCCGTTCGAGTTGGTGGGTCAACTCACCGATTGGCACGAACCGGGCCCGGCGGAGCATCTCTTTGCCGTCGATGAAGAACAAGACGACCGGTACGGTGAAAATCGAATAGGCGCCGGCGATATCCGGCACTTCGTCCGAATCGACCGCGACCGCCTCGATGTCGGGAAAATCAACGAGCATCTCCTCGACTTGCGGCTTGAGCGAGTGACAAACGCTGCATCCCGGGTGCGAGACATAGACGAGCAACTGCTCGGCATCCGCGACCCGCTCTTTCAATGTCGTCAGTGCCTTCACTGCCTCCATGCTGTCTCCCCCTTTCAACTTAAGCGTCGAGCCAAAGCACACCGACCGTCTCAAAGCCGGCATGGACCGCAATCGACGGACAGAAACGTGTCTTCACGACCTCAACCTCCGGCAATTTCGCTTGGATGAGGGCGACGAGGTTGTCTTGCATCTCTGGCGCGAGCGCCGTCTGGACGAAGACGCGGTTGTTATAGATCCCGTTCGCCGCATGAAGACGTTCGAGTTCGGTGACCATCTCAGCGTACGCTTTTTTGATCGAACGCACTTTCTTGAACGGGATGACTTTCCCGGATTCGTCGAGCGTGATGATCGGTTTGATGTTCAAGATGTTCGCGAGGAACATCTCACCTGATGACACACGTCCGCCTCGGCGCATCGTCTCCATGTTCCCGATGATCATGAAGAAGTTTTTCTTGTCACGCCATGCTTCGAGAAGAGCAACGATCTCCTCGACCGACTTGCCTTCCTTCTCGGCAGCGAGACCGAGACGGACGAGCTCTTGCTGCGCCTCGAGCGCCGCGTGCGAGTCGACCGTATGCACTTCAAATCCAGCCGCTTCGGCCGCAGCACTCGAGTTTTTGACGGTGCTGCTCAATCCGTTCGAACAGTGGACGGCGATGGCGCAATCGTACCCTTCTTCTTTTAAGCGCTCATAACGCGAGATGAAGTCACCAAAAATCGGTTGCGACGTCTTCGCTTCTTTCTTTTGGTCAATCATGTAGCGGTGCAAGTCCTCAATCGAGAGGTCGACTTCACTGTAGCCGCTCCCATCGACGATCAATTGGATCGGGACGATCTCAACGCCGAGCTGGGCGGCCTCCTCTTTCGAGAAGTTAGCCATACTATCGGTAATCCATGCAATTTTTGTCATAACAAATAGTCCTCCAGTAGTCGTTCAATTTTTTCCTCTTTTATTATAACCCATTTTCCCCGCCACTTCCCCGAAGAAAAAAGCAGAACGATTGCGGAATCGCCCTGCTCCCGTTCATTTTGTCGAAATCAGCTTTGTATGGGCGAACTCATCGTGCGGCAGTTCGAGGTCTTTATTCGACTTCATCTGTTGAAGTGCACGAAGAAGTGGTAGACCGAGCGTCGCCGGATAGACGACGTCCTTGTAGAGCGTCCGTTTCATGACTTGTTCGAGCGTTAGCGGCCGGCCGTCTTGGCTCACGACTTTAATCCCGACGATTTTGTCGCCGATCGTCTGCCCGTCCCGGTTGAGCAAGAAGTAGGCTTCTCCTGCGATGGAGACGATTGTCGGTAAGTAATAATGCTTCACTTCTTTATCCGGCCAAATTCTTTTACGGATCGTCTTCTCGACGAGTTTCGCGGGTGCTTCTAATAGGATTTTATCGATTCGACTAGCTACAGCGCGTTTCCAGATTGGGACTGCCACGTTCATCATCCTTTCGTTTCGTTTCCTAGCCTTTAGATTCCTCTTTTGGCTTGGCTTGAAACGCTGAAAACGGACAACCTGACCGCGCGAACAAGTTCGGCGTCACAATCTTGTCATCATAGTGGCGATGAAAGACGTGGGTCGAGGCCGGTGACAGCGGCGGGATGAGCCAACTCCACTGTCCGGTCACGTCACGACCGGCGTCCGTCTCATTTTTCTCGAACCGTTTAAATTGTTTCGCCGCTGTATGATGGTCGACAATCGTCACGCCGGCGCGCTCGAACGATTGCAAGACGGCGACGTTCAGCTCGACGAGGGCGCGGTCACGCCAGAGCGTCCGCTCTTTTGACGTATCGAGACCGAGTGATACCCCGACGAGCGGGAGCAGGTTATAGCGCTCGACGTCGGCGAGGTTGCGCGCCCCGATCTCTGTCTCCATGTACCATCCGTTGAACGGGACCGATGTGAAGCGGTGTCCACCGATCTCAAGCTCCATGTCAGCGATGGCCGGGACGGCGTGCCACTTGACGTCACGTCCCCCGAACAAATCGACGTCGTCATGGCGAATGTCGACCTCGAGCACGGCGTCGGCCGGCAGTTCATACATGCGGATCTCGTTCCCGTCTGTAAGCAAGAGCGGTAACAGATCGAAAGCAGTACCGGCCCCGACCCACCCAAAACGCATCGCTTGTCTCGTCATCGACAGCGATAGCGGGTCACCGACGATGCCGTCTGTCGTCTCGTACGCCGCATAACGGATGAGTTGCGTGTTCAAAATCCGAAAATGGTTCGGGAGGACGGTCATCGTCGAGCGGATCTTTCCGCCGTTCGTCGCGTAGCGAAGATGGGCGACGATTGCTTCAAACACGTCATCGAACGTTTCCGCGTCACGCGCGTCATGGACGGTGAGCGTCTGCCAAAACAAGCGGCCGATGCAGCGGTTCGAGTTGCGCCATGCGAGTTGTGCCCCGGACGCCAATTCGTCCGTCGTGAGCGTGTACGTCCCGGTCCGCTCGATTTCGGCTTCGATCTCCCGTAACCGTTCGGTATGCTCCCCATCAAGTTGTGAGAAAAAGTGGCGGGCTGCCTGTAGTCGATCCATCGTTTCTGTCTCCTCTTCTAATCTGTCCCTTCCATCTTAGAGAAAATCACGTCCCGTTTCTAGTTTTAGGGCGCACAAAAAGCGAGCCGGCAAATCCGGCTCGCTGTGTCTCATTCTTCGACTAAATCTTTCGCTTGTTGAATCGTGAAGCCGCGCGGTTTGTCACTCTCAAGCGCGGTCAACCGTTTCTCGAGTTCGACGGTCTGTTCGTACGTCGCTTCATATTGATACAATCCGTTCGCGAGCTCGGTCAATCGCGTCACTTGAATCGGCAGTGACGGCTGCCCGTCGTCAAGCAAGATGACGAGATTGATATCACTGTCGACCGGTAACCGAATCGAGCTATAAAAGGCGATCGCTTTAAAACCGCGCTTCATAATGACGATCGGCGATGTCCCGACCGCGACCGCTTGATTGCGCAGGCGTGTGATCGTGATGCCGGCGTGGATCAACCGGTTCGACGGTTGGATCGTCTCGACGTACTCTTCGATCGGGATGAGCGTTCCCGCTTCAAGCGCTTGTTCAAAATCGGATTCTCGCAACGGTCGGCTGAAAATGAAACCTTGAATGACGTGACAACCGAACTCACGGAGCCGAAGCAGGTCATCCATCATCTCGACACCCTCGACGACGACGTTCATCCCGAACTCTTCGGCGATGAGGAGCAGACTCCGGATGATGCCTTGGGCTTTTCGGCTTTGATTGACGTTATGGGCGAAGATGCGGTCGATCTTGATCGTCTGGGCACTGTACGCCTGCAAGTAAGCAAGCGACGAATAACCTTTCCCGAAGTCGTCAAACGCGATTGGGATACCGAGGTTGTTCAACCGCTCGAACGCCTGTGTGATCTGCTGGGCGTCGTCTAACAGTGACGTCTCCGAGATCTCGACTTCGAGATACGACGCCGGGACGTGGAAGCGGTCTAACATCTCTTCAAACACGCGTTCAAACCGTTCTTGATACAAGTATTTGGCCGAGACATTGATCGAGATCGGGACTCGATGTTTGAGCGACGTGATATAGCGGCACACCTCCTCGATCAACCAGTTCGTCAAGTCGAGATGGAGGTTGCTCTCCTCGGCGAGCGGAATAAATTCAGCCGGCGAGATCGAGCCCCACGTCGGGTGCGTCCAACGCATGAGCGCCTCGGCTCCGACGATTTGACCGGTCCAGGCGTTCACTTTCGGTTGATACATCAAATAAAACTCGTTGTTTTTCAGCGCACCTCGCATATCGCGCAACAGCTCGTAGCGTTTAAGTGACTCGATGTCCATTTGGGACGAATACAGTTCGAGTTTCGTCCCGAACTTTTTATCGGCCCGGTTCATGGCGACACACGCGTGCTTGATCAGTTCGCTCGCCTGTGCCCCGTCTTCAGGATAGCGGCTCACGCCGATCGAGATGCGCGCGAACAAGTCATACGCGTCAATACGGAACCGGTGCTTCGACAGCGTCCCAAACTCTTTCCCGAGCGCGAGCACTTCCGGGTCTTCCATCCGGCGTGGCAACACGATCAAGACGTTATCCGCATCGAGATGACCGAGCAAGGCGTCTTGTGGCAACAGACGAATCAATTGGTTCACCGTCGCGACACGCCACTCGTCACCGAGCTCGTAGCCGAACGTATTGTTGATTTCAGTGATGCGGTTGAACGAAAGCGAGAACAACGTGAACGGGTCGCGTTTGCGCGTGAGTTGATAGACCGATCCTGTGATCGATTCACGGTTCGGCATGTTCGTGATCGGGTCGAGCGAGGCGAGGCGCCAGATCTCTTGTTGCTGTTCTTTCAGTTGGGTGATGTCTTTGACGAGCGTCCGAAAACCGATGACGATTCCACCTTCAGAGAAAATCGGTTCCCGGTTCTCTTCGACCCACTTGACGTTCCCTTTGGCGAAGATTCTGTAGGAAAACGTCACCGGTTTTCCGCTGAGCGTCATTTCGCGTGCCTGTTTGATTTTCGGAAGGTCATCCGGCACGACGATACGCTGCCAATAGTCCGGGTGCGTATTGAATTGGTCTTCCGTATAACCGAAGATGAGCGAGAAGCCCGGTGTCAAAAATTTGAACTGTTTCGTCTCGAAGTAACGTTCAAAAATGACCGAGTCGACGATTTCGCACAGTTGTTTCACTTTTAACCGTTCTTTCGTGAGCGCCGATTCGGCATCGACCAAGTTCGTGAGGTCAAACATCGCCCACGTCACCGATTTCCGATCTTTCGATATCCCGACGTGGACAATCAAGTCCAAATATTTTTGTTGCTTCGGATTGAACGCTTTGACTTGAGTCTCATAATCGTGCTGTTCGGGGTCATTGATAAGCGACTCGACGGCCGCCGCAAACGCTTCACGTTCATTCTCATGAATCATATTACGGAAATGCTCGCGCTCCATTCCCCCTAACTGACGTTTAGACAGCCCGAGCAGTTCACCCGTCTGCGGTGAATGATAAAATTCGCCAGACTCGAGGTCAAGTTCGATCAGGATGAGACCCGGGATGCGCTCGAACAGCGTCCGTCCCACTTTCATCCGATTGTATCGTTCGCGCAGTTCCGTCTGGGTCGTCAAGTCTTTGACGACGCCGTACAGGCCGGTGATGACCCGGCCGGTATAGAGCGGCGTATTCGTGACCGACAGATGAATGCGTCGCTTGTCCGCATTCAGCGCTTTCAGTTCATAATGGACCGTCTCCCCATGGAGCGCCCGCTGATGAAAGGCGTGAACACGTTCGCTTTCTAGTTTTGGAAGCCAGGAGGCAGGATCGACGAAACGTTCCTCTTCCCTGTTGAAGAGAAGCGACAACTTTTCGTTCGAGTCGATGAAGTTCAAATCTCGATCAAGGACGTACACCGCGTCCGGATATTGATCGAGCAATAACGGATCGATATTGATTTGCCCCTCATGCTCGGCCTGCTCAACGTTTGATTCCAATACATGCTTCCAATTACGAAAGAAGCCCATGTGTACCACTCCTTCGTGTGACAAATGTCACGTTTCGATACGTGTTAACTTGATTATACAAGATTGATTAGTTGAAAACGCTTCTGCATTTTGCAAATAAGGGAAATGTACCGATTTACACACATATATTCAAAAAAATGTCATGCCTTAATGTGCTGTTAACCTACTCCTCTCCCACACGATGACGACGTAAAAAAGACCACGGATGTTGGCTCCGTGGTCTCGCGCATTATGGTTGTTTTACGACGACCGTCGCATACGATGGCACGTCGACATAGCCCGAGACGCGTTTGATCGTCTTCGTTCCTGCCTGACTGCCGTCGACAATCACGTTCCACTGTCCTGTCGGAAGTTTCACTTTGACCGTTTCTGCGTTGGCGTTATGTGTGATGAACAAGTCTTTCTTCTGGCCAGGCGCTTTGTCATCGATCAAATACGTGATGACGTTTGGCGCAGAACGATAGAACTTGACGTTCTTCTTGACGTCAGTCGCTTTCGTCATGCGAAGCCCTGGGTTTTGTTTACGCATCTCGATCAAGCCTTTCATGTACTGGACGTCCGCCTTACGGTCAGCGGCGCGTTTCCAATCCATTTGGTTGATGCGGTCTGGTGATTTGTACGAGTTGTGGTCGCCTTCTTTCGTCCGCATGAACTCTTGCCCGGCGTGGAGGAATGTCGTCCCCTGGCTCGTCAAGAGGATGCTTGACGCGAGACGATGCATCTTCGTCCGGTCCGCTTCCGCCGTCTCTTTATTCGTGAGTTCGAGCTTGTCCCAAAGCGTGTGGTTGTCGTGCGCTTCGACGTACGTGATTGCTTGCGTCGGCTCTTTCGTGAAGCCTTTGATCTCGGCATTGTAGTCGATCTCACCGACGATTCCCGTCTTGATGCGGTTCTCAAGACCGTCTTTGCCGTTGATGAAGCCGTTGTCCGTGTCGATAAAGACGCTGCCTTTCAAGCCGTCACGGATGTTGTCGTTAAAGTGAGCGACGCGGGGCATCTTGTAGGCGTTCTTTTGGTTCGCTTTCAGTGCCGGGTCGAGTGGTGTGTTGAGGTCCCAACCTTCGCCGAAGACGAGGATCGATTTATCGACTTTGTCGAGCGCTTGACGGACTTGGTTCATCGTCTCGACGTCGTGGATGCCCATGAGGTCGAAGCGGAACCCGTCCCAATGATATTCTTGCGCCCAGTAGACGACTGAATCGACGATGAGTTTTTGCATCATCTTGCGCTCAGACGCGGTGTCGTTGCCGACGCCCGTCCCGTTCGCGAAGTCGCCGCCTGCCGTGTAACGGTAGTAGTAGCCTGGTACGATCTTATGAAGGTTCGAAGCTTGCGCATCGAACATGTGGTTGTAGACGACGTCCATGACGGC
This sequence comes from Exiguobacterium sp. SH5S4, assembly GCF_004337045.1. Taxonomy (NCBI): domain Bacteria; kingdom Bacillati; phylum Bacillota; class Bacilli; order Caryophanales; genus Exiguobacterium; species Exiguobacterium sp. SH5S4. Next base: position 129,735 of record NZ_SJUQ01000003.1, on the reverse strand, counting down.
ACGCAAGTTGTGGTCGTGGAGACCTTGGATCATTTCTTTCATTTGCATGATTCGAACTTTTGCGTCATAAGGGTTCGTCGAGTATGAGCCTTCCGGCGCGTTATAGTTTTTCGGGTCATAGCCCCAGTTGTATGTCGCGTTCGGTTTCGTCTCGTCGACCGAGGCCGTGTTGTAGTCATACACCGGGATGAACTGGACGTGCGTCACGCCGAGGTCTTTGACGTGGTCAAGGCCTGTCTTCGTCGCCGTCTTCTTCCCGTTTTCAATCAAACGAGTACCCGGTTGAACGACACCGAGGTATTTGCCTTTATAGCGAATTCCTGAATCGTACGTGTTCGATGTGACGTCAAAGATCGAGAAGTCACGGACGTGTGTCTCGTAGATGATCGCGTCCGTTGCGTTTTGAAGCTTCGGTTTCATCGAGTTCCACCGTTTCGGTTTCGTCTCGTTCAAGTCGACGATGACCCCTTGGTCCCCGTTGACGCCGACCGCCGTCGCATACGGATCGACCGCACGGACGCTGCCTGACGCATGCTTGACGTTGTACGTGTAGCCGATGCCGTCGAGGTCGCCACGGACTTCAGCAGTCCACGTGCCGCGCTCGCCGCGTTTCATCGCAATCGTTTTCTTGATATCCTTGTCGTTCGCCGGACGGTCTTTCGGCATGTTCCACAGTTCGAGTGAAACGTCTTGAGCCGTCGGTGCCCACAAGACGAAATTTGTTTTCGACTTTTGATACGTGATGCCGAGCTTGCCGTTATACGCATACTTCGCATCGAATTCTGGTGACCGAAGTACGTCGCCCGCTTGCAGCACTTTGTCACCGAACGTCGGGTGCGACGCCGTGATGACTTGCGCCAAGTCGAGATCAGCGCTGAAGTTTAACGTGACCGATTTGTCGCCAGTCTTCTCGACCGACTCGACTGCCGCGCCATCGACCTTCAATTCACTAAGGAACTGCTCATCGATCGCGCGGTTGAGCGTTAGTTCCGCCTGACGGAACGTGTTTGCCTCGAACGAGACGATTTTTGGTGAGCGGTCGATTTCTGGCTCTGAATAGTAAATCGTCGAATCACCTTCGACGAGCCAAATCTCTTTCGCCGTGCTGAGCGCGAAGCGGTCTTCGCCGTCCTTGTCGGACCATTCGCCTTTTTTCGTGATCAGACCGATGAGTTGTTTCGCGTCCGGATTCGCAAACTTCACGTTCGCGACACCGCCGTAGGCGTCCGTCTCATCAAAGTTGATGCTTTGACCGTCGCCACCGTCCGGCCACGTCCAAACACCCCAGTCGGTGTATGTATTGTCATAGCGGAAGTAGTGGACTTTCATGTCGACTTCCGTCTTCGCCGTCTCCCCATCCGGGTTCGACGTGTAGATTTTCGAGTCGCCCGACTTGATCCACACTTCGGCGACACCGTCCTTGATCATGTCTTTCGTGATCAGGCGGTCGTTTTCCGACCCTTTATCCTTGTCCCAATTGTCCGTTCGGACGATGAGACCGATCTGTTCAGGTGAGTCGACCGGGAATTCGTAGGCCGCCACCTTTCCGTAATCGTCCTCGCCGTTAAAGGCGAAGCCTTTGTTCGGGAAGTAATCTGGGCCATTCGCCCAAAGCCATAAGTTCCAATCCATTTGATTGTCTGGCGCCTCTTGATAGTGGACGACGACTAACGTCGACTCTTTATCAAGGGCAGACGCTGACATCGGAAACATCGACAGAATCAGTGCAAACGTTAGCACAACTGCCCATACTGGTTTCCATTGTTTGTTGACCATGTGGGTCCCTCCTTGTAGCATGAATTTAGGAAAACGCTTACACAAAAATTGTAAACGTTCGCTTCCTTAATTTCAATTCTTTTCTAAATAAACTACTAACGTTTCCCAGATCAAGCCACTTGTTGGTTCGAACTCATTTTCCCATCACAAAATGATTGCTTTTTTATCCTCCTCTGCCGAATATAGATATTAGAGGAGGTATTTTTAAAATGTCGATGACCAATTTAATCAATAATTTGATTGCCAACGCCAGCTTACTGCTGATCGGCCTTTATATGATCTCGCGCCTCACGAAGCTCGGGTTCACGAGCAAGCTCCCGTTAAGACGGCAAATCACGATTTCACTACTCCTCGCCGGCCTGACGATCGTGATTACGTTGCATGGTGTGCTCTGGAACGCCCAAGCCGACTTTCAGTACGGGTTTGTCCCCATCATCATTGCCGGTCTTTACTTTGGCCTCCAAGGCGTCCGGATCACGTACGTCTCGAGCATACTGCTGCTCCCGTTCATCATATCGGATACGTTGCTGTTAATCGTTTTTCTCGACTATACGGTCGCGGCCACAACCGCAGTCGTCTATATGAAACTCCGGGAGCGGATCAAACCGACACGGGACATCCGCATCGTCAACGCCATCACCCTCGGATTTATCATTTTATTCTCGCTCTTAAATTTTAGTAACTATGCCGCTCCAAGGATGTACGTCTATACGTTGGTCGCTTTCATCATAATTGGATATTCAACCGGGTTCGTCCTTCATATCGTCTATGGGGGCATCCGCAAAATGCAGCGCTCGGAACGGCAGATCACAAAATATCGAGAAGCCGCCTACACCGACGCCTTGACGGGTCTTGGCAACCGTCGTCGCTTCGAGGAGGAGATGAAGCGCGTCGACGAGGAAGTGTTCTCGAGTCCTTACGACATCACGCTGCTCTTACTCGATATCGATCATTTTAAATCGGTGAACGATACGTATGGCCATGATGCCGGCGACGCCATCTTGATCGAGCTTGGCAAACGGCTCACAGAGACGGCCCGTACCGATGACATGGTGTGTCGCCACGGTGGCGAAGAGTTCTCGGTGCTGTTGTCGGACTGCAACTTGTCGCAAGGGTTCGTCATCGCCAACCGCTACTTGCGTCAAATCGCGGAAAGTCCATTTTTGCTGCCGGACGGCAAACAGCTCGACATCACCGTCTCGATCGGCGTCACAAGTACGTCCGAACCAAAGATCGTCACGTCCGAACAACTCATCAAAAAGTCCGACCTCGGTCTGTACGTCGCCAAACGTAGCGGTCGCAACCGGGTCAGTAAATGGAATCAGCAACATGCAAATTAGACCCGACTCATGTGAGTCGGGTCTAATTGATTAGTTACCGTATTTTTTAAACAACTGATAATTCTTGTTGCCGCCTGACAAGTTGTAGACGTCGGTGAAACCGAGGTTACGGAGCACGTTTTGCGCCGCGTTCCCCGTGACGCCGCCGTTGCAGTAGACGACCGTCGGCTTGTCTTTCGCGAGGTCTTTTGACGCCTCGCGAAGCTTGCCGAGCGGGATGTTGACCGCACAGTCGACGCACGCCTTCTCAAACTGCGCCGCTTTCCGTGTATCGATGACCTGGATGTCCTCGTTCGCGTCGATTCGCTGCTGTAGCTCAGCCGGCGTGATGAGACGGGCCGACTTGTTCATGCTGTTCGCCAGTGCCATCCCCGTGTACATGACCGGGTCTTTCGTCGTCGAAAACGGCGGTGCGTACGCGAGGTCGAGGTGGAACAAATCATCAACTTTCGCTTTGAACGTGATCGCCGTGACGAACACGTCGATACGCTTGTCGACGCCTTCGAAGCCGACGATTTGGACGCCGAGCAGTTGACGTGTCGCCCGGTCGCCGACCGCTTTGATCGTCATGTCTTTCCCGCCCATGTAGGCCGGCTTGTCCGGTTTCGTGTTGTGGAGCACTTCGACGTCGTAGCCGAGGTCACGCGCTTCACGCTCCGAGAGACCCGTCTGCGCGACTGCGAGGCCGAACACTTTGAAGATGCCCGTCCCGAGGATGCCGCGGTGTTCGAGTTCCCCGCCCGTGAGGAGATCACCAAGTGAACGTCCCATCTTGTTCGCTGTCGAGCCGAGTGGGCGCCAAATCGGTTTACCCGTGACGAGCGAGACGCTTTCAGCGACGTCGCCGGCAGCATAGACGCTGTCCACGTTCGTCTCCATCCGTTCGTTGATGGCGATCGCACCCGTCTCACCGATCGTGACACCGATCGACTTGGCGAGTTCCGTGTTCGGACGGACACCGACCGATAGGATGACGAGGTCGGTCTCAATCGTCTTCCCGCTTTCCGTGACGACGCGTTCGACGTGACCGTCGCCGACGAGCTCTGTCACGGTCTCACCGAGCAACAGCTCGATGCCGTTCTTCTCGAGGTGGTCCTCGACGCGGCACGCCATGTCTTTGTCGAGCGGCGGCATCACTTGCGGGATGCGCTCGATGATCGTGACGTCGATGCCACGCAGTTTGAGCTGCTCGGCCATCTCAAGACCGATGAAGCCGGCCCCGATGACCGTCGCATGTTTCGGGTTCGTCGCGTCGACGAAGTTGCGTGTCGCTTCCGCGTTCTGGATGTTGCGGATCGGGAAGACGTTATCTGACTTCACGCCCGGGATCGGCGGGACGATGCTCGAAGCGCCGGTCGCGAGGACGAGGACGTCATAGCTGTCCGTGAACGTCTCACCCGTCTCCAGGTTTTCGACCGTGACCGTCTTCGCGTCTTTGTCGATTGCCGTCACGTTATGACGCGTCATGACGTCGATGTTGTAACGCTTTTTGAAGAAAGCGGCGTCGCGTGGCGTCAAGTCATCGCGTGACTCGACTTCGCCTCCGACGTAATACGGGATCCCACAACCTGAGTAGGAGATATCGTAATCGCGGTCGTAAATCGTAATTTGTGCGTCTTCGTTGTTACGACGTGCTTTCGCCGCGACTGATGTGCCGGCAGCGACTGAACCGATGATGACTAACTTCATAGAAAATCCACTCCTCAATATAGTAGTAAGCTGATATACAGGCCGAGCAACGTGATGGCAAGCGTTGGGATCGTCAAGACGATCCCGATTTTAAAGTATTGCCCCCAACCGATCTTAAGTCCTTTCGTCCGGAGCACGTGAAGCCACAGCAGCGTCGCGAGCGACCCGATCGGTGTGATCTTCGGTCCGAGGTCGGAACCGATGACGTTCGCATAGATGAGCGCTTCGCGAATCTGACCCGACGTATTCGTCAAATCGATGGCGAGCGCGTCGATCATGACGGTCGGCATGTTGTTCATGACCGACGATAAGATCGCGGCCAAGAAGCCCATCCCGAACGTAGCCGTGAACACATCGACAGAGAACCAATCGATGAAGTTGGCGAGCACTTGTGTCAGCCCCGCGTTTTGTAGACCGTAGACGACGATGTACATCCCGAGCGAGAAGAAGACGATCGCCCACGGCGCGCCTTTGACGACTTGCTCCGTCTTCACAGCAGGCGAACGGTTCGCCATGATCAGGAAGAACAGGGCGATGACACCGGCGACGAGCGAGACCGGGATGCCGATGATGTCGCTCGTGAAGTAGCCGATGACGAGCAACGCGAGGACGACCCACGACAAGCGGAACATCTTATGGTCTTTAATGACCGTGCTCGGCTCGACGAGTTTTGACAAGTCGTACTGCTTCGGGATGTCTTTCTTAAAGTACAAGTACAAGACGAGCAGACTGCCGGCGACGGCAAACACGTTGACGAACACCATCCGCGCTGCATACTCAGCAAAACCGATGCCGAAGAAGTCGGCCGAGACGATGTTGACGAGGTTCGAGACGACGAACGGCAAACTTGCCGTATCGGCGATGAAGCCCGAGGCGATGACGTACGCCAAGACGACGGCGTCCGGTAATTTAAGCGCCCGTACCATCGCGAGTACGATCGGCGTCAAGATGAGCGCCGCCCCGTCGTTCGCGAATAATGCGGCGACAAGCGCACCGAGTAGCGTGATGTAGACGAACAGTTTGACACCGCCGCCTCCGGCGATCCGAGCCATATGTAAAGCGGCCCACTCAAAGAATCCGATCTCATCCAAAATGAGCGAGATGAGAATGATGGCGATAAACGTAAACGTCGCGTTCCAAATGATGTCCCACACCGTTCCGACGTCATCAAAATTGACGACCCCGGTGATGAGGGCAATGGCCGCCATCCCCATCGCCGAGTAACCGATGCCGAGGCCTTTCGGTTGCTTGATGATGAGGAAGAGCGTCACTAAGAAAATGATACTAGCAATCCATTGCACAATGAGTTCCTCCAATAATCTCTATTTTTGTTAGCACGTTTGTTGAAGACCGCGTAAGAACAGGCTTGCGCTGTCTTCTGTCATTTCGACGTCGAGCGTGACGTTCTCGGCCATCGCTTCTGCGTCTTTCGAGACAGCGAACGTGAGGCCGTCATAGTCTTTCACGTCGTCCGTCGCTTCCGGGGCGGCGATGTGGAGACCGAGCGTCGGTCCGCAGCACCCTGCTTCCGTACAAATCCGGACTGATTTCACTTCTTCATCCTCGAGTGCTGTTTTCATAAAATCGATTGCTTCATTCGTGATGTTCATTTGACTTCCTCCTTCAATAGTTGAGATAACGCCGGATAGCCGACCGGCAAGTGTTGTTGCCAAGACAATAGCGTCGGGCGCGGATACGCGTTCACCCGTTCGAGCCAGATCGCCTCACTCGCGACTTTCGCCGTGAGCAGTTTGCTTTCGACGTCGAGCGGTGTGAACGATTGGTTGACGACCCAGGCGAACGGACTGATACCGGCACGTTCCAAGTCGGTGACGAGCCGCTCGGCTTCATACACCGGTGTCGCTTCAGGGAGCGTCGTGATGACGACGTGCGTCTGTTTCGGGTCACGAAGCTTCGGCAACAGTTCGCGGACCGCTTCCGGGACGACACCGGTCGAGCGTTCGAGCTCACGGTGATAGCTCTCGGTCGCGTCGAGCAAGAGCAGTGTATGTCCGGTCGGTGCCGTGTCGATGACGACGAACCGGTCTTTCGCTTTGGCGACTTGACCGGCGAAAGCGCGGAACACCGCGATCTCTTCCGTACACGGCGAACGCAAGTCTTCTTCAAGCATCGCGCGCTGTTCATCGGTCATGTCCCCTGCTTCATGGAACACGTCGGCCCGATAGTTTTCGATTTCGACTTTCGGGTCGATCGCGTCGACCGTGAACGTGGCGGGCACGTCCTCACCGATTGTGAAAGCGACGTGTGCCGCCGGGTCGGTCGTCGTCAAATGGACGGCGTGACCTCGTTCGCTTAAAGCGACGGCGAGGAGTGAGGCGAGCGTCGTCTTGCCGACCCCACCTTTGCCCATCGTCATGATGACGCTCGGACCGTCCGCTTCGATCTCATCGACGAGCGTATCGATCGAACCGTAACGGCTCGCATCATATGTCATATCCGGTACGTCGACCGCCTCCCCGTTCACCCAACGGCGCAGCGCCGGGACGCCGACCAAGTTCTCATAAGCGTATGGGAGCGTGAACGTCTCGAGCGTGTCGACGCCTTGTGGCAAGTTGGCGAGCGCGTCTTGTTGGCGCTCGATGAACCGTCTCGTATAACGGTCCGTGCCTTCCGCCGGATCGACGACACCGTTGATGACGAGCTGCATCCGCTCGATCCCGATGGCGTGGAGTTCCATCGCGGCACGACTCGCCTCGACGAGCGTCGACGTCTCAGGACGGGCGACGAGCAACAGTGTCGTCTCGTCTCCGTTCGAGAGCGTCTCGACCGCCCGTTTATATTGATGTTGCTTGTCTGATAATCCAGCGAGCGGACCGAGGCACGAGACGCCGGTCGTGTTCGTCTCTAAAAATTCGTCCCATGCGCTCGGGAGCGTGAGCAACCGGAGCGTATGCCCGGTCGGTGCCGTGTCGAAGATGACATGGTCGTACGTGTCACGGGCCGTCTCTGACGTCAACAGCTCGGTGAACTGATCGAACGCCGCGATCTCGACCGTACAGGCACCGGACAGTTGCTCTTCCATCGACTGGATGGCGACGTCCGGGAGCACGCCGCGATACGGGCCGACCATGCGTTCCATATACGCTTTTGCCGCTTCTTCCGGGTCGAAGTTCGCAATCAATAGCTCCGTCCCCGGGACTGCTCGCGGTGTCTCGTCAAGTTCCATCTCGAACACGTCTTGCAAATTACTTGCCGGGTCGGTCGAGACGAGCAAGACGCGCTTGCCACGGTCAGCGAGCGTCAAGGCGAGGCTCGAGGCGGTCGACGTCTTCCCGACGCCGCCTTTCCCGGTCAAAAACATGTAACGGGTCGGCTCAATCGTATTAAAATCAAAGCGATTCATCATGACGCGCCTCCTTATTTTTTAAGCGTGATGCGGACTTTCGGTTTCTCGCCGTCTTGTTTCGCGAACGCCGCGACCGGGAGACCGGTCAGTTCAGCAATCTCTTCATTCGTCATGTAGGCGCCGCGTTTGACGATCTCACCATCGATGACGGTGAGCGGGAGCGTGTCGAGCCCTTTCGTGATCTCGGCTTGCACGTTTGCGTTTTCAACGAAACGGTTCGGCTCCGAGGCGAGGTTATAACGCTCAACGTCGAAACCGCGTTGTTTCAACACGTAATGGATCGTCGCGATCCGCGTCAGTTCCGGGTCGATCGACGGCCCGCATAGTCCGGTCGGACAGCACATGGCCGGTTCGAATACTTCAAGTTTCATCGTTTATTCCTCCTTAAATGGCACACTCGGCGTCACAGTCACAGCTCGCATCGATCATCTCGACTTGTCCGAGCAGATCGACGACGATCGAATAGAACGGGCTCGCCTCGTTCAACCGATAATGGATCCATTGCTTGTCCCGGCGCTCGAGCAGCAGTCCCGCTTGCCGCATCATCTTCAAATGCCGGCTGATCGCCGGCTGCGAGATGTCAAAGCAGTCGACGAAGCTACAGGCACACTGTTCCCCGTCCTGCATTTGCTTTAACATCGTCAACCGCGTCGGGTCGGCGAGCACTTTGAGCACTTTACTCAGTTCTTCTGCGGTATGCATCGTCATTCTCCTTTACCCCATGTATAACAAAACCGTTATATAACCTTTACGTTATGAAATTACCACAGTTTTTTGCAAGTTGCAATTGTCTTTTCTGAAAAAGTTCGCTATGATAAAACACGTTGTGCAAATATGTATCGTTTCAACTTATTCCTTCATATAATGACGCATTTGATCTTCGTGAGACTCGGAGGTCAAAATTAAAACTACTATAAAAGAGAGGTGTGTTCTTTTTGGAAAAATTGAATACTGTCAAACAAGAATGGCTCGGTAACGTCCGGGCTGACGTCCTTGCGGGGATCGTCGTCGCGCTCGCTCTCATCCCTGAGGCGATCGCATTCTCACTCATCGCTGGACTGAACCCGATGGTCGGTCTATATGCTTCATTCATTATCGCAATGGTCATCTCGATTGCGGGTGGACGACCAGCAATGATTTCAGCTGCAACCGGAGCCATGGTGCTCCTCGTTGTCGATTTAGTTCGAGATTACGGTCTCCAATATTTATTAGCGGCCGGTATTTTAGCCGGTATTATTCAAATCGTGCTCGGGTTCTTTGGTATAGCGCGTCTTATGAAGTTCATCCCGCGTGCGGTCATGGTCGGCTTCGTTAACGCCCTCGCTATTTTGATCTTCCAAGCCCAGCTTCCACAATTTGAGGGCGAGAGCTGGATCATGTGGGCGATTGTCGCCGCATCACTCGTCATCATCTTCTTGTTCCCACGCATCACGGGCGCGATCCCGGCACCGCTCGTCGCCATCGTCGCGATGACACTCGCTGCTGTCTTTATGGGGCTCGATACGAAAAACATCGGCGACATGGGAACGATCTCAGCAACGTTGCCGGAATTCTTATTCCCTGACGTTCCATTCACGCTCGAGACGTTCATGATCATCTTGCCGTATGCCGCCTCGCTCGCTTTCGTCGGCTTGATCGAGTCGTTGCTCACGGCTCAAATCGTCGATGACATGACAGGAACGGATTCGAACAAGAATCGTGAGTCAAAAGGTCAGGGGATCGCCAACATCATCGCCGGTTTCTTCGGCGCGATGCCAGGTTGTGCGATGATCGGCCAATCGGTCATCAACGTCTCGTCAGGAGCACGTGGTCGTCTATCGACGTTCGTCGCTGGACTCGCGTTGTTCATCATGATCATGACGATGAGCGACATCTTGATGCTCATTCCGGTCGGCGCCCTCGTCGGTGTCATGTTCTTCGTCGCCTATGCGACGTTTGACTGGGGCTCGCTCAAGACGCTCCGGACGGCTCAAAAATCGGATACGGTCGTCATGCTCGTCACCGTGTTCGTCACTGTGCTCACGCACGACTTGTCAATCGGTGTGTTCGCCGGGATTTTAACAGCTGCGATTTTGTTCGCCGCGAAAATCTCGAAAGTCGAACTCGACCGCAACGTCGAAGCCGACCACGCCCACTACGTCGTGAACGGTCAATTGTTCTTCGCATCAACGTCTGAGTTCGTCAACCAATTCGATGTCGAAGAAGATATCGAAGCAGACATCAAACATGTGACGATCAACTTCTCGAACACACACCTTTGGGACGATTCGGCCATCGGCGCCATCGACAAAGTCGTCTTCAAATACCGTGTGCACGGTATCGAGCCAGAACTGTTGAACTTGAACAAAGATTCAGAGAAGCTGCTCAATACGCTCGCGCTTCACTTGAAACAACAAGATGCGGGCATCGGACATTAATTCGGGAGGGATTCACATGACAAAAATCTTCTTAGCCGTTGACGGATCGGACCATTCGATGCGTGCGACCGCGAAAGCGATCGAGCTCGCGAAAGTCTCGAGCGCCAAAATTGATGTCGTTCACGTCGTCAGCTCGAAAGAGTCGAAAGAAAGTGCCCTGCAATCAACAGGCAAGATCGACCTTGAGGCGAAACGGATGCAGCGGATGCAACGTTTCTTCACAGCGATCGAAGCAGCCGGACTCGAGTACGAATATATCGAGCTCCGTGGTGAACCGGACGTTGAGCTCGTCAAGTATGCGAACCATGAACCGTTCGAATACGTCGTCGTCGGCTCGCGCGGCTTGAACACATTCCAAGAGTTCGTGCTCGGCAGCGTCAGCCATAAGCTCGCCAAACGCGCGCTCGCGCCGGTCGTCATCGTCCGATAATCAAAAAGGAAGTGAACCTCAGCGTTCACTTCCTTTTTTTCTGTATCTCGAATCGACACAATTACGAATGCGCTTTCATAAAAAATCGCATATACTTGTAGTAGCAAGCGTATAAGAGGAGGCGTTGAAAGAATGGGTAAAATCTTTTTAGCGGCAGATGGCTCGGATCACTCGAAACGAGCTTTAACAAAGGCAATCCAACTCGCAAAAGCGTCAGACGCATCGATTGATATCGTTCACGTCGTCAGTTCGAAAGAATCGAAAGAGGCCGCGCTCCACTCGACCGGCAAGATTGATCTCGAAGCGAAACGAAAACGCATGATGCAACCGCTGTTCGATACGATCGAAGCGGAAGGCATCGCCTATGAATACGTCGAACTCCGCGGTGAACCGGACGTCGAGCTCGTCAAATACGCCAATCGCGATCCGTTTGAATATATCGTCGTCGGCTCGCGCGGCCTCAATACGTTCCAAGAGTTCGTCCTCGGCAGCGTCAGCCACAAACTCGCCAAACGGGCGCAAGCACCGGTCATCATCGTCAAATAAGCCCTCCCCTTTCTCGAGTCGAGAAAGGGATTTTTTGTGTCTGATACAGGAACAACGTCCTATGTGTGGAATCAACTAGTATATGCACAGCTAACTAAGGAGGGAAATTTTATGGAAATTATGAACGACCCGGGTACGTTACTATTAATTTTACTGCCTTTATTATTACTGCAACTGATCCTCCTCGTCGTCGCCATGATCGATTTATTCAAGCGGCCTGAAACGAACGGACCGAAATGGGTGTGGCTCCTCGTCATCGTCTTTATCAACATCCTCGGTCCGATCGTCTATTTCCTCTGGGGACGGACAAAACAGTGAACGCGAGCCATCTCACAAAACGATTCGGCACGTTCACCGCGCTCGATGACGTCAGCTTCTCGCTGCGCCCGGGCTGCACGTCGCTCCTCGGCGAGAACGGGGCCGGCAAGACGACGCTTCTGAACATGATCGCCCGTGTGACGACGCCGACGTCCGGACAGATCGAGGGTCACGACACGATCCGGGTCGGTTATTTACCGCAACGGCCGGCGCTTTACCCTTCCCTCACACCGGTCGAGACGATTAAATATGCGGCCGACTTGACGGGCACGACCGGCGTCGACGCCTTGAACCTCTTAAAACGCGTCGGCTTAGAACCGGTCGACCGCCCGGCGGCGCACTTGTCAGGCGGGATGCGGCAACGGCTCGGCATCGCCCAAGCGCTCGTCCATGACCCGGAACTATTGTTGCTCGATGAACCGGTGTCGGCGCTCGACCCGCGCGGCCGCCGGGAAGTGCTCGATCTCTTGAGTGACTTGAAGCGTGAGCGGATGATTCTCTATTCGACGCACGTGCTCCCTGACGCCGAGGAGGCGAGCGACTGGGTGCTCCTGCTTCGGCAAGGACGCCTGCTCATGGAAGGCACCGTCACCGATTTGCTCGGGGCCAAATCATCCATCCAACTTCGCCTGTTCGATGACACGACGACAGAAGACGATTGGAGCGCGCTCGCGGGTGTCGTCCGTGTCTCGCGTACGGGGACGACATGGACGTTCGAGACGTCCGATAAAACGATGTCCGAGCGGGCGATTCTGCAACGCGTCCTCGCCCAAGGACTGATGATCCAATCGTTCCACGTCGGTCATCCGTCGCTCGAATCACTGTTTTTGGAGGTGAACGCTTAATGCGGACAGCCATCTTTAAACAAGAATGGAAAGAATCGTGGCGCAATAAACGGCTCGTTTGGGTGCCGGTCGCTCTGATGTTGCTCGCGGCGATGCAGCCGCTCACGCTCTACTTCTTACCAGACATTTTAGCGTCAGGCGGCAACTTGCCGGACGGGACCGTCATCGAGATCCCGACGCCGACACCGGCCGAAGTACTCTTATCGGTCAGTGAGCAGCTGCGACAGATCGGCCTGCTCGTCGTCCTGCTGTCGGCGATGCATACGTTCAGCCAAGAACGTACACTCGGTACGCTCGCTTGGCTCAAGTCGCTCAACATTCCGGCTTCTCGCATCGTCATGAGTAAATGGGCACACTACACGTTACTTTCCGCTGTTTCCATCTTGCTCGCCCAAGGCACAGCCGCCTATTATACGGTCATCTTGTTCGACTCGTTCGATGTGACGGACTTTGTCATTTCTACGGGTCTATTGATCGTCCATTTCGTCGTGCAGCTGTCGATCTTCTTCTTATTCGCCGCGCTGCTCGAGAGCGGACTCGTCGCCCTCGTCATCACACTCGGTGTCCACTTCGTCTTATCGCTCCTGCTCAGTTGGATCGATTGGGACTGGTTGCCTTGGAACCTTGGCGGATTGTCGGGTCAAGCGTTGATCGAAGATATCAGTGTCACGTGGCCGCTCGTCACTAGCATTGTCTTGATCGGGCTGGCGTTGGTTATCGCATCCAAGCGTTTATTATTTTTGAGTCGTTCCTCTTGACCCTTGATTGGCATTTTCGCCGTCCATTGATTCATGAGCCACCGAGAAATCGGTGGCTTTTTTAGGTATAACGAATCAAATCAAGAAATCTAATTTCCTATTTATGATAGATTTTATTGAATTATAAATGCAAAATGCTACACTCTGAGTAATCTTTAAAGCGCTTACATTTCCTAAAGGAGGAACTCTTATGAAGAAATGGATTGGTGGCCTCGCTGCCCTAACGCTCGTGACCTCATCCGTCGTCTTGCTCGACGCCGATGCCAAGTCGACACCGAAGAAACCGAAAGTTGAACTCGGGGTCGACCGGTTGATGGACGACCCGGAACTGCTCGCAGGTAAACGCGTCGGGCTGATCACGAACCCGACCGGTGTCGATGCCACGATGACGAGCATCGTCGACTTGTTTCACAACGCGGACGACTTTGAACTGACGGCACTGTACGGACCGGAGCACGGCGTCCGCGGTGATGCGCAGGCCGGCTCGACGATCAGCTCGTATATCGACGACGTGACCGGTCTTCCGGTGTATAGCTTGTACGGGGCGACGAAAAAACCGACGCCTGAGATGCTCAAAGACGTCGACGTGCTCGTCTTCGATATCCAAGACGTCGGCACCCGTTACTACACGTACATCTATACGATGGCGTACGCGATGGAAGCTGCGGCCGAGAATGACATCCCGTTCGTCGTCCTCGACCGGCCGAATCCGCAAGGTGGCCTCCGTGTCGAAGGACCGGTGCTCGATCCGGCCTATTCAAGCTTCATCGGCCTGTACCCGATCCCGCTCAAACATGGCATGACCGTCGGTGAACTCGCACGTCTGTTCAACCGTGAATACCAACTTCAAGCCGACCTCGAAGTCGTCAAGATGAAAGGCTGGAAACGCTCGATGCTGTACGAAGATACAGGCCTCCCGTTCGTCATGCCGTCACCGAACATGCCGACGACCGACACGGTCAACGTCTATCCGGCGACTGGACTGTTCGAAGGAACGAACCTGTCCGAAGGGCGCGGCACGACGAAACCGTTCGAATTGATCGGCGCCCCGTACATCAACGCGCACGAGTACGCCAAGACGCTGAACGCGCTCGACCTTTCAGGTGTCACGTTCCGCGCCGCCTCGTTCACACCAACGTTCTCGAAGAATGCGGGCAAGCTATCGCACGGCGTCGAGGTCTACGTCACCGAACCGACGAAGTTCGAAGCGGTCAAGACCGGCATCGTCATGTTGAAAGTGGCGCACGACTTGTACCCGGACGACTTCGAGTTCCTCGCGAACGACTTCATCACGAAGCTGACCGGAAACGCCTACGTGAAGGACATGATCCTCGACGGAGAGTCGCTTGAGGCGATCATGGATAAAGTCGACGCCGAGCGCGACGCGTTCTTACCGATTCGTAAAGATTATCTTCTGTATGAATGAAACGAAGGCAGGCTCTTTTGAGTCTGCCCTTATTTGTAATCGAATGGTAATACCCACTATTGCCCTATTCAATATATTATATGGTTATATTATCGAAAAAGGAGACTTCCCTCTTGAAAAAACCAACTACCATCCTCGTATCAAGCGCACTCGCCGCGGCGCTCACGTTCACCCCGTCGACGGCTTCACTCCCGCTCGAACAGGCCACCGTCCAAGCGGCGTATACAGAAACAGCAATCAACACGAAAGGTTCGGTCACGGGCATCAGCCAGCTCCCGGTCCGCAAAACCCCGTCGCTTTCAGCAGCACGACTCGGTACGATCAAGCGTTACGGCACGATGACCGTCCGGACGTCGTTCACCGTCGGCGGATCAACGTGGTACAAGATCAAATGGGGGGCTGGCGTCGCCTACGTCCCGGCCGCTTACGTCAAACTGTCGACGGCGGAAGTCGCGTTCAAAAAAACGGCTTACGTCGCCCCGTCGAGCGTCTATTTGAAATCACGGCCGCTCACGACGTCTTCGAACGTCGCTTTTCTCCGCCAAGGTGTAAAGCTCGAGACGAGCTCGTACCGTTATACCGGCTCGACACGTTGGTACAAGGCGACGAGTGGGACGAAGACCGGTTACATCATGGCGAAACACGTCACGTTCACCGCTCCTGCGAGCGGCGTCTTGAGCGAGACGAACAAAGAGCGCCAAGCGGCTGGCCTGACAACGCTCGCCGCCTCGAGCGAAGCGAACCGCGTCGCCCAAGTCCGGGCCGATGAGATGGCACGGACCGGTCAATTCTCGCACCAACTCCGTGAGAACGGCAGCCCGGGTGACACGCTCGACGCCTACAACGTCAACTATCGTGGCTGGGGCGAGAATATTTATATGGGGTCGAGCGACCCTGGCCAAGCGGTCGACGCTTGGATGAACTCGAGCGGGCACCGCGCCAACATCTTGAACGGCCGCTTCACGCATCTCGGGGTCGGCACAGCGAAAAACGCCCAAGGATCGACGATTCATGTCCAAGTGTTTTTGACGAAATGAAAAATGGAGGATCGCCCCATGGCGGTCCTCCATTTTGATTAGCGGCGCTCGTCTTTCAAGCTTTCGAGATCTTGCTGGGCTTGGCCCGTCTTCTCTTTTGCCGTACCTTTGACTTGATCCTTTTGACCTTCACGTTTGAGCGACTGATTGTCCGACGATTTGCCGACTGCTTCTTTCGCTTTTCCGGCCGCTTTATCGATGAACCCGTCGACTTTTTTGTTTAGTCCGTCTTTCATATGGATCTCCTCCTCGTGGTATCGTGTCTAAACAATGTACCACTCTGAAGAAAACTCAAACATAGTGCTCTTTGACGAGCACACGAAACCGCGGCCGGACGGTCAGCTCGATCGTCGTCACGGTCCGGGTCCGGTCCTCGGTCATGACGATTAAAAGCTCCCCATGGTCGCGCCGGTCTTCGAGCACTTCGACTTTGCTGACGGTGCGGAGCAGTTGATAGTAGAGCAGTTCGCCCGTCTCGCCTTTGACGTTCACCTCGAACTCGTGGTAGCTCGGGGAGACTTTAAAATAGAACGACTCTTTCCCGTTCGTGAAGCGGAACACTGACTCGTCATAATAAAACGGGAGCGTCGCATCCATCCGCTTCGGCTCGACCGTGCAAAATAACGCCCACGCCATCTCGTCAGGAAATTTTTCACCCGCTTCTCCTTTGTTGAACTGCCACCCTTTCATACTCAATCCCTACTTCCCTCTTTTTATAATTGTCTGAATAATCGGACTATAATAAATTGATTCGCCAACACGTTCAAAATCCCTGCAAACGGGAACAAATCTCTGTATGCTCTTTTTCTGTCCGTCCATCTGAAAGGGGTTGCGTCCACGTGTCCATCATCGCACTCGACCATGTCACGAAGCGTTTCGGGGAGACGATCGCCTTGAACGACTTCTCGCTCCACGTCGAAGCAGGCGAACTGTTCGGTCTGCTCGGTCCGAACGGGGCCGGCAAGACGACCGCCATCTCCGTCATGCTCAACCTATATCCTGCCGACAGTGGTACGATCCGTATCTTTGACCGCGTCATGCCGAAAGACGAACAGGCGATCAAGCAACGCGTCGGCATCGTCCCGCAGCACGTTTCCGTCTATGACCAGCTGACCGTGTTCGAAAACATCCAATTTTTCGCCGAACTTTATGGCTTCAAGCCGGCCGAGGCGAAACAAAAGACCGAGGCCGCCCTCGACTTCGTCGAGCTGACCGCTCACCAAAAGAAACGTCCGCCGGAACTGTCCGGAGGGCTGCTGCGTCGTTTAAATATCGCCTGCGGCATCGTCCATGAACCGGAGCTCATCTTTATGGACGAACCGACCGTCGCCATCGACCCGCAGTCGCGGAACACGATCCTCGAGAACATCCGTGAGTTGAACCGGCGTGGGGCGACGATCATCTATACGTCCCATTACATGGAGGAAGTCGAGATGCTGTGCGACCGCGTCGCCATCGTCGACGAAGGGAAGATCATCGCCGAAGGGACGCAAGACGAGTTGAAAGACCAAGTCATGACGCTCGAGACGGCCCGCATCAAAGTTGATGCCTTGACGCCAGGGCTCATCGAACGGCTCGGCGCACTCAGTCAAGTAAAGAAAGTCGAATATCATGAGCCGTACATCGAGGTGTCGCTCGAGAAAGACACGCCGCTCGCCCCGCTCCTCGACGTGCTCCACGACGCGAAGGTCCGGTTCACGTCGATCACTGTCGACCGCCCGTCCTTGAATACCGTCTTCCTGGCCTTGACCGGCAAGACGCTAAGGGAGTGACGGTCATGAAGACGTGGACGTTCATCAAATACGATGTCAAACAACAACTGCGCGACCGCTCGACCTTGTTTTGGATGTTGCTGTTCCCGATCATCCTCATTTTCGGGCTCGGCACGATGCTGTCTGCCATTTTCAGTAACGACTTCTCACTCCCGGTCACAGACGTCGCTTATGTCGAGCAGTCGACCGACGACTATCGCGTCCCGCTCGAGACGTTCCTCGCCGACGATGACATCAAGGCGTTCGTCAACCTCGTCCCGTACGACAGCGTCGCCGCTGCCGAACGTGGCGTCAACGACGGCGATGCCGACGTCATCTTGCACCTCGACGGGTCAAACGTGCGTCTCTTGTATGAAGAACCGACGACGATCGAGTTCGATGTGCTCGAGGCGGTCATCCGGCAATATACCGACGTCGCCAATCAACAGATCATGCTCGCCGAGTCAGGCGTCGCCGTCCCGTTCGAGCCGGAGACGTTCATCGACAGCGAGAGCGTCGACTTGTCGGGCCGCACCCCGACCTCGCTCGAATACTTCACGGTCACGATTTCGATCATGACCGCCTTGTTCGGCGCCTTCTATATCACGGGCATGCTCAGTGAGGAACAGCCGATGAAAGGCAGCTATCTCCGGATCCAGGCCGCTCCGGTCAAGACAATCGACTACCGGCTCGCCCGCACGGTCAGCCGTTACGTGCTCATCTTCCTACAGCTCGTGCTCGTCTTTTGGTTCAGTCACTTCGTCTACCGAAGCTTCTCGCTCGACTACGTCCACTTCGGACTGTTGTTTCTCGCCTGGGTCGCACTCGCCCTTTACGGCACCACGTTCGGATTTATAATCGCCAGTCTGCCTCGCGTCACGCGCGGCACGAAAGACGCGATCGTCAACGGTAGCGTCGCCATCATCATGATCCTCTCCGGGGGCTACGTGCCTGGATTCGACCAAGTGACGCTGAGCGTCGCACCGTGGGCGAAATACGTGTTCATGCCGATCTTTATGCGCGACGGCATCCTCCAAGTGCTGCTCCGGGGCGGGGACGTCACCTTGTTTTGGCAAGGTCTCGGTTGGCTCGCCTTGCACGTCGCCGTCTTCACCGTGATCAGCCTGCTGTTGTGGAAAGGAGTGAGCCGCCGTGGTCTTGTTTAGACATGTCGCTAAACGGATGCTCCGAAGAAAAGGGTTATGGGTGTTCACGTTCGTATCCGTCTTCGGATTCGCCCTCGTCCTGTCGTTCCTCAACTCGACGTCTGCTTTGAACGTCTCGATCGGTATTCTCGACCGTGACGGCGGCTCGTTGTCGGGCCGGGTCATCGAAGAGGCGGGCCGGTTCGGTTCGGTGACACCGCTTGAGACGGACGAGGCCGACGAGGCGCTGCTCGAAGGACAAGATATCGTCTTAACGATCCCGGACGGTTTTACGGAAGACTTGTTCGCCGGCGACATTCCGCGGCTCTCGTTCAGCGCGACCGAAGGGAGTGACGCCGCCTTGATCGAACAGGCGCTCAACTCCCACCTTTCCCGCGAGCGGCAACTGCTCGCGGCGAGTGAGTTTGACGAAGGGCGCTTCCTCGAGTTGGCGGAAGCGGAGACAATGAACGGTTACACGCTCTCGAGCGAGCCGTTCCAAGAAAGTGTCGGCACGACCGCGCGGACACAGGCGTTCCTCGGGCTGTTGTCGTTCGTCATGATGTCGGCGTTCCTCCAGTTCATTCCGCTTTTTGTCGCCGACGACCGGGATGAATTGATCTACTCGCGCTTGTTCGCGGCACCGGTCACGCCGCGCCGCTACGTCGGGTCGCTGTTTTTATCATTTTGCGCCGTCGGGCTCATCTACGTGCTCATGCTGCTCGTCTTTAGCGCCGTCCTCTATCGGCAAGACATCATCGCTCACCTCCCCGTGCTCACGTTGTTGTTCACCGTCTATTTGTTCGTCTGTCTCGCGATCGGTTCACTCATCGCGGTCCTCGCGACGAATCGGGACAAGGCGAACATTTGGCAGACGTCGGTCACGATGGCCGCCGCCATCACCGGGGGCGCCTTTATCAGCCTGACGTGGCTCCCGGAGTCGCTCCAGCTCGTCGGACGCTTCTTGCCGACCTATTGGTTCAACAGCGGGGTCGCCGACATGTATGACGATCGGTTCCCGACGCTGTCTGTCCTCGTCATGGTCGGTATGGCGCTCGTCGTGTTCGCGGCGACCGTCTTCGCGTTGAAAAAACGACCGCTCACATGACACAAAAAAGGCGAGACACTCATCAGAGCGTCTCGCCTGTTAGCGTTGTAACGTCGGAACAATCTTTTGGAAGAACACCTCGACGAGCACAGGGTCGAACTGACGACCTGCCTCTTGTTCGATGACGGCGAGCGCCTCGGCGAGCGTCTTCGCTTGGCGGTACGGTCGGCCCGTCATCATGACGTCGAACGTGTCGGCGAGCGCGATGATCCGGGAGGCGAGCGGAATATCAAACCCGCTGATGCCGTTTGGATAACCGTTCCCGTCCCAACGCTCATGGTGCGACAGCACGATCTCTGACAGCGTCCCGTACTCAGGGACAGTGCTCAAAATATTGTAACTCACCTCGGGATGTCGTTTGATCTCGCGCCACTCGGCTTCGGTCAAAGCACCCGATTTGTCGAGAATCTCATTACTGATCGCGACCTTGCCGATATCGTGCAAGATGGCGGCCGTCTTCAACTCGTTCACGTCACTGCTCGTCAAGTTCATCGCCTCGCCAAGCTGACCTGATAGCTCGGCGACACGCTGCGAGTGCGCCTCTTCGCGCGGGATTTTCTCATACAGCGTCCGCATGATCAATTGAATCGAAGAGTGGCGGCGGCTCTGCTTCTCGGACACTTTATGATGGTACATCTGGTCTTCAGCCAAATTGAACACGTCCATGATCGACAGTGCGCCGTCGGTTTTGACCGCTTCTCCGAACGATGCCGAGATCGGCAACCCTTCAATCGATTTTTCAAGGAATAAACGGCTCAATCGATTGGACAACTGCCGCGCGTCAGACAACGGCGTATTCGGCAAGATGATCACGAATTCGTCACCGCCGATCCGGGCGACCGTATCGACACCGCTGATTTCACGCTTCAAAATATTCGTCGCTTCGATCAAGAGGCGGTCTCCGACCAAGTGGCCGAACGCGTCGTTCGTCAGTTTCAGGCCGTTGATGTCGACGACGATAAGGGCGAGCGGGTAATAGCCCGGCTCGTCGAACGTGACGAGCGCCTCGTCGAAGTAGCGGCGGTTCTTCACCCCGGTCAACTGGTCGTGATAGCTCAAATACTCGATTTCCATCTCGTACGTCTTCTTCTCGGTCACATCCCCGATGTAGCCGTGCCAGAGCACGTGCCCCTCGGCGAGCTTCTCGGGACGGGATGACCCGAGGATCCACTTCGTCCGCCCGTCCGGTCGATGAAAGCGGAATTCGGCATCCCATATCGTTAAATTGCGATAGGACTCTTCAATGTTCGCCATCACTTGCGGATAATCGTCTGTGTGCATCTTTTTGAACACGAGATCCGCGTCTCGTTTCACTTCATCGACCGGGATCCCGGTCAACACTTCAAAGCCATGGCTAATAAATGGGAAATGGAACGACCCGTCCGGCCGGAGCTCGAACTGATAGATGGCGCCCGGGACTTGGTCGGACAACTTCGTCAGCAGACGGTCGCGCTCGGCGAGTTCTTCTTCGAGCTGGACGCGTTCGGTCACGTCCTTGGCGACGGCGTAGATGTAGTTGCCTTGGACTTTGCAATGCCATTCGATCGAGCGGTAATCCCCATCGATCGTCCGGTAACGGTTGACGAACCGAAACAGTTCACGCGCCGTATCGAGCTCACTAAAGGACGCTTTCGTCTTCGCCTGATCGTCAGGATGGATGAGCCCGATGAAGTCCATGTTCTCGAGTGACTCGATCGAGAAGCCAAGCACACGCTCCCACGCTTTGTTCAAATGCAGTACGTCTCGCGTCGCGAGTGACATGATGCACTCGAGGTCGACGGTGGCGAACCCTTCAAACATCGAATCTTTCGCCTCGCCGACTTGACGGTCGACTTTCGTCATCTGTTCGAGGATATGAACGATGTACAGCTCGACGAGACCGAGACGGTCGGCCCGCTTCTTCCCTTGCATGACGATCGTCAAGTCACCGTAAAAGACGCCGTCTTTTTCAATCTTGAACAAGATGACTTGCCCGAGGTCGAAGATGCGTAAAATGTTTTTGACGAGCCGCTTCGGCAATACCCCGTCCATGAGTGGTTCGATTTCGTCCAAGATGATCGGACTCGGTAACTCCAACAGCTCGATGCGTTTTCGGCTCATCGGCCATTTCTTGCCGACCGGGTGGAAGCCGAGGACATCCAAGCTGCGTTCGAGCAGCTCGTCAATCCCAGAGATCGCGACCGTCGAGTACGTTTGTCCATCGTCATTCATCAAGTTGAGCGTCACCGCTTTCGCACCGGTGAAGTCACGGATCTGGTCGAGGAAATGTTGGTTCATTAACAGTTCCCGGCCCGTGGCGACGAAGCGATGCGACACGTTGACGAGTTGTTTCAAGGCGTTGTTCTCTTGGACGTGCGGGGTGATGTCATGGAACAAGGTCGAGACGTAACCTGGTCGTTCGCTGAAGACGGACAGTTCATACCACGCTTTGTTCCGGCGCGAGAAATGTTCGAACTTAATCGTCTCGCCGTTGTTCACCGCCCGCGCGACTTGAACGATCCATTCGCGCTCGCTGTATTCGAAGTCTTTCAACTGCTCGGTGATGCGTCCGCCGAGAAACTGTTTGCGCTTCGCCTTCATCATTTTTTCGAACGCTTCGTTCACTTCGACAAACTCATAATCGACCGGCTCCCCGGCACCGTCGAAGATGACTTTGAATTCGACGTAGCCTTGGGGCATATGGCGCAACAAGGATCTGTATGGGGTGCTGTCTCGTTCTGTCACGTCATTTCCTCCTACGCTGTTTTCTACATTTTAGTTTACCTCATTTTCGATAAATTCCCTATATTTTCCGAATCGATTCCTACCGATGTGCAAAGGTTAAGTTTTTGTAAATGCCGCCTCACGGGTTGCACGGTTCGCTCCCCGTTGTTAATATGATTACGAAAACCGATATCGAAAACCGATTTCAAGGAGATGAAGCAAGTGGAAGACCGCGTCCTTCGTAAGCTGTTTCTTGGTTTTATTCATATCCATATCTTGCACCATGCGTCCGAACACCCGGTTTATGGGGCGTGGATGGTCGAAGAGCTGCGCGAGCACGGTTACTCGATCAGTGCCGGGACGCTCTATCCGATCCTGCACGGCATGGAACAAGACGGCCTGCTCACTCGGACGAACGAGTTGGTCGACGGTCATATCCGCAAGAACTATACGACGACCGAAAAAGGGCTCGTCGTCTTGGCCGAAGCCCGGCAAAAAGCGCACGAACTATTCAAAGAGATCAAGGAGTGAAACCAATGGCCAATCAACGTGTGACGTTCAAGACGTTACTGGAGATTTTATTCGTATCGACCCGGCTCGGCTTGACGTCGTTCGGCGGACCGGTCGCCCACCTCGGCTACTTCCATGAGGAATACGTAAGGCGCCGGAAATGGATGGACGAGCGAACGTATGCCGACCTCGTCGCCCTCTGTCAGTTCTTACCTGGCCCTGCGAGCAGTCAAGTCGGGATCGGCATCGGCATCGTCCGTGGCGGTATCCTCGGCGGCATAACCTCGTTCATCGGGTTCACGGCACCGTCCGTCATCGCCCTCATCTTGTTCGCCCTTTTGGTCTCAGGACTCGACGTCTCCGACGCGGGCTGGCTGTATGGCTTAAAAATCGTCGCCGTCGCCATCGTCGCCCACGCCATTCTCGGGATGGCCGGCAAGCTGACGCCGGACGCAAAGACGCGGACGATCGCCTTCTTCGCGCTCGCCGGTGTGCTCCTCTGGCAGACGACGTATAGCCAAGTGCTCGTCATCGGCTTGGCCGCGCTCGCCGGATTCTTGTTGTTCAAACCGCAACATCTCGACGTCAAGTCGGCCTCGTTCCCGCTCTCGAAACGGCTCGGGGCGACGCTGCTCGGTCTGTTCGGAGCCTTACTCGTCATCTTGCCGCTCTTGCGTGAGACGATTGAAAGCCAGTCGCTCGCCTTGTTCGACAGCTTTTACCGGTCTGGTGCCCTCGTCTTCGGCGGTGGTCACGTCGTCTTGCCGCTCCTCGAGCGCGAGCTCGTCCCGGCCGGATTCTTGAGCGAAGAGGCGTTCCTCGCCGGCTACGGGGCGGCCCAAGCCGTACCGGGTCCGCTGTTCACGTTCGCGTCGTACCTCGGGACCGTCATCAACGGTGTCCCGGGCGGACTGCTCGCGACGTTCGCCATCTTCTTGCCGGCGTTCCTGCTCATCCTCGGGGCGTTACCGTTTTGGGACGCACTCCGGCGCAACCCGAAAGTGGCCGGTGCGTTGATTGGTGTCAATGCGGCCGTCGTCGGGATTTTGATCGCCGCATTCTATCAGCCGATCTTCACGAGCACGGTGAATGGCGCCGTCGACTTCGTCTTCGCCGCCCTCTTGTTCGTCATGATCGCCTATTGGAAACTGCCGCCTTGGGCACTCGTCATCGCTGGCGTCGTCGGTGGAACGATTATCGGAATGTTGTAACGTGACTAGGGACTTCGTGTCCCTTTTTTGTTCCCTGTTATCCTCCACTTCGTAAGCTAAAATGTTAATCATTTGAAACTTTTTCAAGTCTAGCGCTCGCTATACTGGAGTATGGATCCCTTTACAAAAGAGGGAAACGTTCCGCTTGGACTTGAGAAAGGAAGTGGGGTCATGCAGCCCTTACACCATAAAGCAACGTATATGCCAGGTCTCGACGGCCTGCGCACGTTCGCCGTTTTTGCAGTCATACTCTTTCATTTGAACGCACCATACATACCCGGCGGCTTCCTCGGCGTCGACTTATTCTTCGTCCTGTCCGGTTATTTGATCACCGGCATCTTGCTTCGGGAGCAAGCTAAACACGGACAGATCAATTTGAAACGATTCTATATCGCCCGGTTCCGGCGCCTGTTGCCGGCGCTCGTCTTCATGCTATCGGTCGTCATGGCGTACGTCACGTTGTTCGAGCGCGGACTGCTTGATACGGTGCGCCAAGATACGCTCGCCGCGCTCGCCTACGTGAACAACTGGTGGTATATCTTCCACGACGTCTCGTACTTCGAGAGTTTCGGCAAGCCGTCACCGCTCCAAAACCTGTGGTCGCTCTCGATCGAGGAGCAGTTCTATTTGGTCTGGCCGCTGCTGTTGATCTTTGGGCTGACCGTGAAGAAACGCTTCCTCCAGCTCACCGGCATCGTCTTACTCGCCTCCACCGTTTGGATGGCAATCAGCTTCACACCCGGGACCGATCCGAGCCGTGTCTATTACGGCACCGACACGCGCCTGTTCGCGCTCCTCATCGGGGCGTTGCTCGCGTTCGGTTGGCGTCCGGATGCGTTCAAGCGCGAGATGCCAGCGCTCGGTCTTCGTATTTTGAACGGCGGTGGTGCCGGAGCGCTCATAACGCTCGTCACGGTCATGATGACAGCGAACGCCTATGATGCGTTCCTGTATTATGGAGGTTTCTTGCTCGTCGCCGTGGCGTCAGGTGTGTTGATTGCCGCGACGGCCCATCCGTCGACGCTCTGGTCCCGTCTGTTTGGAAGCGCTTGGCTTCGGTTAATCGGGACACGGACGTACGGCATCTACTTATGGCACTATCCGGTCATCATCTTGACGACCCCGCTTGAGCGGATCAGTTCGTTCAATCCCCTTCTCGCACTCGGTCAAGTCATGCTCACGCTACTCATCGCTGAAGCGTCTTACCGCTACGTCGAGACACCGATTCGCCGCGACGGGTTCCGCCATGTCATCCGCAACCTGATCCCGACTCGCAACATCAAACCGGCTCGACTGTTTGCGATCACAATCGCGACGGTCTTGTCAGTCGTCCTCGTCGGGAATTTGACGATCCTCGCGTTCACGGATAACTCGGACCGGCAACACGATCTCCCGGTCGTCAAAGCACCGAAGCCGAAGCCAAAAGAAGCGACGACCGAACGGCCGGTCGAGTCGTGTCCGCCCGCACTTGCCATCGGCGACTCGGTCTTGCTCGGCTTGAACGAGTATCTCGGTACCGCGTTCCCGAACATGACGATCGACGCCGAAGTCGGTCGCCAAGTCCGTGACGCGCAAGATGTCGCCGCGGGCTATCGTGACTTTGACGCCCCCGGCCACGTCGTCTTCCTCCACCTCGGGACGAACGGAGCTTTCAAGATGGAACAGCTCGACACGTTGATCGGTATGTTTGAATCAGCCGATCACGTGTACGTCATCAATACGCATGTCCCGCGCCCGTGGGAACGTGAAGTGAACGAGTTGCTCAAGCGCGCGAGCGAACTGCACGACTTCGTCACGCTCATCGACTGGCATGAAGCGTCCGCCGATAAAGCCGACTACTTTGAGAGTGACGGTGTCCATTTGAACATCGATGGCGCCGAGGCGTTCGGGAAATTGTTGTCCGAAGAGATCGGCTGTCACGACGAACAAGGACTTAGCAACCGCTAAGTCCTTGTTTTCATGGGCGCCACTTCCAGCGCATATAGTTGATCAATAGCTTGATATAGGCGAGCTGTTCGCGGATGACATACTTCGCTTTCGCCGCAGCCGGCGTCGGGGCATAGAGCGCGTCCGTCTCGAGCCCGAAGTAGAGCCGCCCGACGAGCCGGGTCCGGCGCACATGGAAGTCGTTCGTCACGACCGTCAATCCCGTCTCGCCTGCCCACACGTCGCGGCTGAATAAAAAGTTCTCGTACGTCGATGTCGAGTCGGCTTCGACGTGAATGCGTCCCGGGTCGACGCCACGGTCGATCAATTCCCGGGCAATGACGCGCCCCTCGGCCATCCCTTCGTCCGGACCTTGCCCGCCGGAGGCGATTAGGATGACGTGCGGATGCTGTCGCGCATATGTAGCCGCCACGTCGATTCGGTTTCGGAGCGCCCGTGACGGTGCCGTCCCGTTCACTTTCGCCCCTAAGATGAGGACGTACCGGTACGTACCGTCCGCTTGATGTCGTCGCATAGGGGTCACCTGCCTTGATTTCAAGTATAACATCAACGGCTTCTTCGATTGACTGATACGTTTTTGTTACAGTAGGTAAAGCAAATATATGGTAGAATGAGTATCGGATTAATTTGAATTTGAAGGAGTCGCAACAATGCAAAACTTGAATCCTACGCCTCGGAGCACACGACAGCGGCACGAGACGCGACATATCGTTACAAAACGAGTATTCCATAGTTTGCTAATCATAGGCTTCTTAGCCTTTCTTATAGGCGGCGCCTATGTGACGCTCTCTTCGGAGAAACGCGAAGTCTCTGCCATGGAGAATCGCGAACTCGCCAAAGCGACCGCCGACCTCACGTTCGAGAACGTCATGTCCGGCGCCTATATGAAGAGCGTCGAGACGTATGTCACCGATCACGTCTTTAACCGTGACAGCTGGATCAGCTTACATGCGTTTTTATCGAAAGACTTGTTCCGGCAGACCGTGAAGAATGGGATTTACGTTTCGGCTGACGGGACGATGGAGTCTCCCATGAAAGAGACGATCGACACGAACATGCTCCTCGATGATCTGTCGGCGTTCACGACATCGATGCAGTCGGCTGGCGTCGATGTCTACTTCGGGCTTGCCCCGAACAAAGCTTCGATGGTCGAAGTCGAACCGAACATGCCTGACTACATGGGCAACGAGGCACCAACAATCTTTAAAGAAACGCGTGACAGCTTGGCTACGGTCGAGGGAATGACGGTCATGGATTACCGCAAGCCACTGAACACGGCGGACAAATTGAGTGACGTCTTTTATAAGACCGACTACCACTGGAATATAAACGGCGCTTATCTGGCTTACGTCCAAACGGTGAAGCAGATTGCTGCCAAACATCCCGAAGTAAGTGATCCGCTCAAGCCAGGCGAACTCCGGAAGAAGGCGCACGACCGCCCATACTACGGCTCTTACGCCCGTAGCACAACGCTCCAATACGTCAAGAGCGGTGATACGTTCGAATGGATGGAACCAAAGGCCGGATTCACGCCAAGTTCGATTTGTTACAACCGGGCCGAACCGTGTAACGGTAATTTGATCAACAAAAAACCACTCAAATCGGAAGAGACGTACACGGAGATGTACTCGCTCTTCTTACACCGTAACTGGCCACTTATCACAATGAACCAAGAGACGCCGAAGAATGATACACGGACACTCATCTTGAAAGATTCGTACGCCAATCCGATGCTAACGCTGTTGCCGGAACATTTTGGTCATCTGTCGGTCATCGATATCCGCCATTTCGATGAGTCATCGATTGAAACGTATGTGAAGGATAACGACATCGACGTCGTCTTGTTCATCCACAACGTCAACCTCGGTGAGTTCATCCCGCTCTATCACGACAAGTTGAATGAGTAAAAAGAAAAAGGGTGATGGTCACGACACTTGTCGGAACCATCACCCTTTTTTCAGGTGTGCGACGCCTCTTTTGAATTAGATTGGTCGCGAAAGAAGGTCTTCACCTTCCAGGAATAAATCAACGACAGACGCAAGCTCATTCGCTGCTTCAAGCAAATAGTACTCGTCATATTCCGTCAGTCCGAGTATGACATTCCGGTTAACCGTCCTTTGCTGATCAATCATCGTCAACGTATGGTGATAAAGCGCCAAATCAACCTCATTGAGCGGTTTCGCTCCATCTTCATACACGTCTAAGAATTCATCGAACTCTTGCGTCCATCTAATTAAATCGTCTAAAATATTTTGATTGCCGAAACCATCCATTGCTAAAATCTCAAAGTTACTCCCCAACAAATCCTCATAGTTGCCAAAGTGCTGATAGTATTTGGCGTTGTATGCGTTAAAGTCGTCAGAGTAATGTACAGGCTCATCGACGAGCACTTCTCCTTCGACCACCTCTTCTTCCACATCGACAACCGCTACAGCTTCAGCTTCGGCTTCGGCTTCGGCTTCGGCTTCGGCTTCATTCTGAGCCTGTTGCAACAGTTCGAAATCCCTAATCAAAACGGGATCTGCGGTCACTTTCATCGCGTAATCAAACTCATCACTCGTAGACCCCTCCACAATGACGACATCGTCCGAGTCTGCATATTGCTCCATAACCGATGTCTTCGTTCCACCGCCTACGGCCGACAAGAACTGTTGATTCTTGCTAGGGCTACCGATATCTCTCACCTCGATCGCCAATTCCAAGTACACGTCAGGATCTTTCAAGTGTGCTAGCTCTTCTTCCGTAAGGGGCATGCTGATTCGCGTTTCATGATCGCTAAAGTATTCGAGCACCGCATCAGTTGTCGCGATGGGGGCGTCGCTCGAATCATACAATGTCGCATTCACATCCAAGCCTTCTTCCAGGTTACTCGTGAACCACACGAGCAATCCTTCAATCTCTTCGTTGTAAAATACTCTTGAATCGCTTATATGAATATCCTCTTTTTCAACAGTAGGTCTTGCAGAGGATGATGTGTCACATCCCGATAAATAAAGAATGCTGATCAGTACAAATAGTAGTTTATGTAGGTTTTTCAAAAACTCACTTCCTTTCTTTTGGAATTATACCATTTTAACTATATAAATATAACTTAAAAATGGGAAATGTCTTGTTTTATGGAAATTGAATTATGAATAGCCTGTCAGATAATCTCACCGAACACAAAGAGCGCAACGTATGCCACATACGTTGCGCTCCTGTCGTTTAAAACCGGAAATAGATGAACGGGTTGAAACTGCTCGCGATAATATACGACACGGCGAAGATGAAGATCGTCGCCATAAATCCGAGGCGCATGAAACCGGCCATGTAGTTGACCCATAGTTTCTTGCTCTCCTGTTCAAGACAGAGCACTTTTTCCCCAAACACTTTCGGGAGCGGTGTCGCCGCAATCATCGCAATCAGTAAGATGACCCCGTATTGGACGAAGTAGAACATCGCCTCACTATCCCATACCGCCGCCCCATTCAAGTTGAACATGGCCGCCAAGTACGAGATGGCGTACGGGAAATCATCCGCTCGGAAGAACACCCAACCGATGATGACGACGAACAACGTGAACGCATGGGCGAGCGGTGCCGGGAGTGCTTTGAGCCACGCCCCGAGGAACGCCCGCTCCAGCATGATAAAGATTCCATAGTAGGCACCCCAGGCGATAAATGTCCAACTCGCACCGTGCCAAACCCCGGTCAGAATCCAGACGACGGCGAGGTTACGATAGAGCTTCCACGCACTGCCACGGTTCCCACCAAGCGGGATATAGACATAGTCACGGAACCAACTACCGAGCGAGATGTGCCAGCGGCGCCAAAATTCAGACACCGACTTTGAAATGTACGGATAATTGAAGTTCTCAAGGAAATGAAAACCAAACATCCGTCCTAGCCCGATCGCCATGTCGGAATATCCAGAGAAATCAAAATAAATCTGAAGCGAGTACGCGATAATCCCGATCCAAGCGAGGCCCATCGACATCTCCCCGGCGTCTTGTGAGAAAATTTGGTCGGCCACGTAGCCGGCGTTGTTGGCGAGGAGCATTTTCTTAGCGAGGCCGATGACAAACCGTTGCACCCCGCTCGCAAAGTCGTCCATCGTCTCACGGCGATCATTGATCTCGTCAGCGACCGTCTGATAGCGAACGATCGGCCCGGCAATCAGTTGTGGGAAGAGCGAGATGTAGAGCGCGAGATCGAGCGGGTTGCGCTGGACTTTCCCATCTTTTCGATACACATCGATGACGTAACTCATCGCTTGGAACGTGAAGAACGACACCCCGATCGGTAGAGGGATTTTGGGATCGGTCAGCTCGAGACCCGTGATGGCGTTCACGTTCTCGATAATGAAACTCGTATATTTGAAGACGGATAACAGCAACACGTTTCCAGCGACCATCGCCCCGACGAGCCATTTCGCCTTCTTCTTGTCGTCACGGTTGTTGTCGACGAGCAGACCGAACGCATAGTTCATGACGATCGATGCGAGCATGACCGTCGTATAGATCGGTTCTCCCCACGCATAGAACAATAGACTGGCAATCAGGAGCACCGTGTTCTTCAAAAAACGCGGTGCGACATAATAGAGAATAAGAACAATCGGTAAAAACCAGAATAAAAAAATCGTCGAACTGAAGAGCATGAGTTCCCTCCTTTCTCATAAAAAATAAAAGGCTGCCCCGAGGGACAGCCTAAACCCATCAACGCGTGAAGCGTTCGACGATTGCGTCGACGATGCGGCGTGACGCCTCCCCGTCCCCGTATGGGTTAGACGCTTTCGCCATGCTTTGGTGCGCCGCCGCGTCAGACAAGAGCTCGTCAGCGAGGCCGAAGATGACTTCTTCTTCAACGCCTGCGAGTTTGAGCGTTCCGGCTGCGACACCTTCTGGACGTTCCGTCGTGTCACGAAGGACAAGGACCGGTACGCCGAGTGATGGTGCTTCTTCTTGTACGCCACCTGAATCTGTCAAGATCAAGTGTGAGCGTGATGCGAAGTTATGGAAATCGAACACGTCGAGCGGCTCGATCAAATGGACGCGGTCGAGATCGTTTAAAATCTCACCGGCCAGTTCACGAACGATCGGGTTCATATGGACCGGATAGACGACTTCGATATCGTCATATTTTTCAATCAAGCGACGGACAGCACGGAACATATTGCGCATCGGTTCACCGAGGTTCTCCCGACGATGTGCCGTCAACAAGACGAGGCGCTTGCCTTGTGATGTGATTGAGTTCAACAGTTCATTGTCGTACCCGTCTTGAACGGTCGTCTTCAACGCATCGATTGCCGTGTTGCCTGTGACGAAGATGTCTGCTTCTGTCTTGTTCTCACGAAGCAAGTTCTCAGCTGACGTCTCAGTCGGTGCGAAGTGTAGATCAGCCATGACGCCAGTCAATTGACGGTTCATCTCTTCCGGATATGGCGAGTACTTGTTGTACGTGCGTAGCCCTGCCTCGACATGACCGATGGCAATCTGATTGTAGAACGCCGCGAGTGACGCCGCGAACGTCGTCGTCGTGTCCCCATGGACGAGGACGATGTCCGGTTTCGCTTCCTTCATGACTTCATCGAGTCCGTGAAGGACGCGTGTCGTCACGTCGAAGAGCGTTTGATTCTTCTTCATGACGTCTAGGTCATAGTCTGGTGTGATTTTGAACAATTGCAAGACTTGGTCGAGCATCTCCCGATGTTGGGCTGTGACGACGACGATCGGTTCGATCCCTTCACGGTTTTTGAGCTCCAAAACGAGTGGAGCCATTTTGATGGCTTCGGGACGCGTGCCGAACACGGTCATAACTTTAATCATAGTGATTCTCCTTTTCGGGGGTGACGCGGCAAAATGATCGTCTCACCGATATCGTGCTGGTCGACGATCGTTGTGCGTTGCTCCATTTTTTGCTGTTTGAACTCCGATTGACGCTTCGAATCAAGCGTACGGAACCATTTCAAAAACTTCATGTACTCGTCGGCCACATCGTCGACGAGTCCGTACTCACGGATCTCACCGTATTCAAGCCAGATCGCCTGCGTACAAAACTGCCGAACTTGTGACACCGAGTGACTGATGAAGAAGATGGTCTTTCCTTCGTCTTTGAACTCGTTCATCTTGACGAGACAGCGGTCGGTGAACGTTTGGTCTCCGACCGAGAGCGCCTCATCGATGACGAGGATGTCAGGGTTGATATTGATCGAGATGGCGAAGCCGAGTCGTGCCTTCATTCCGCTCGAGTACGTCTTGACCGGTTGATCGATAAAGTCGCCAATATCGGCAAACTCGATAATTTCCGGGGTGATCGCTCTGATTTGATGCTTGTCCATGCCGAGCATGAGGCATTTCAGTTCGATGTTCTCCATCCCGGTCAAGTTTCCGTTCAGCCCAGACGAGATGGCGATGAGCGACGGTTTTCCGCGCAGCTCGATCTTGCCGTGCGTCGGCGGGATGACGTCCGACAAAAGGTTCGACATCGTCGATTTCCCCGAACCGTTAATCCCGAGAATCCCGACGACTTCCCCAGGCGGGACTTCGAACGTGACGTTACGGAGCGCATAAAATTGCTTCCCGTTCGCCCGGTTGAACAACACTTCTTTTAGCTTATCACTTTGTTTCCGGTACAACGTGTACCGTTTTGATACGTTTTCAAACTTTACTTGGTAGCTCATACGTCACCGCTCCTTAAATATAGTCAATGAAGTAGCGACGGAAACGAACGTGGATCGCCGAACCGATTAAGAATGTCACGAGCGTGAAGACCCAGAAGTAGAGGCCGTAGCTAAGATTTTGCATGAGCCAATCCGTTCCGAGGAACATCGATCGGTACCCTTCCACCAAGTAGTAGAGCGGGTTGATCATGAGAATCGTTTCAAGCGTTCCGGTCGGTTGCCAAAAGATAGGTAGTAAATAAAGCATCATCCGAATAATTTGTGACAGCAAATTTTGAAAGTCGCGGATAATCGTGGCCAGTGCCGACGTCAAAAGTGAGAACGCATAAAGGAACGCGAGCGCACTGAGAAGCAGGTACGGCAAGAACAGGATGTTCCAGCCTTCACTGATGCCAAACGCCATCATCAAGATGAACGCGATCACGACCATCGCTACGTGTCGGTATAGTTCCGACAAGATGACGTACGCCGGGATTGTGCTGATCGGGAAGCTCATCTTTGAGACGAGTGCAATCTTCGAAAAAACGGATCGAGAACCACTGACGATGGCCGGTCCAAAGAAGAACCATGGCACAATTCCGGAGACGAGCCATGGAAGGAACGGGACATCACCAACGTCTCGACCCGCACGAAGACCGAACCCGAAGACGAGCCAATAGATGCTGATTTGAATGATTGGCGTCAAGATTTCCCACAAGTATCCGAAGTACTGCATCGAATAGCGACTTTTCGTTTCATATAGAGAGAGTCTCACAATTAAATAGAGACTCTCCCATAATTCGATGAATACTTGCTTCGAGGCTTTGATCATAGTCGGCACACAGGTTAAGCCAACGTTACTTTTCCGTTGACGTATTTGTACAAGTTTCCGTAGTTTACAACCGCGAGGTCGCTGTCATCAGCCTTCACGATATTACGTGTATCAAAAATCATCGGGCGACGCATCGCTGCGTTCAACTCGTTGAAGTCGAGCGCTTTGAACTCGTTATGGTCAACGAGGACGAGGACGACGTCCGCATCTTTGACCGCTTCTTCTTTCGAGACGAGATCGAAGTGTTTCGACGATGAAACTTCGACGTGTGGATCGTGGACGGCGACGTTCATGCCTTGCTCGAGCATCATTTCGATGATCTCAACAGCTGGGCTTTCACGCATGTCATCAACGTTCCCTTTATACGTTACGCCGAACGCGGCGATTTTTGCATCTGTTTGACCTGACACAAGTTTTTGAACGTTTTCAACGACGTATGCCGGCATCGAGACGTTCGTGTCACGTGACAACTTGATGATTTTCGCGAGCTCTGGTTGTTTCGCGACGATGAAGTACGGGTCGACCGCAAGACAGTGTCCACCGACACCTGGGCCTGGGCTGTGAAGATTGACACGCGGGTGTTTGTTCGCCATTTCGATCACGTCGAGGACGTTGATATCGAGGGCGTTACACACTTTCGCAAGTTCGTTCGCAAGTGCGATGTTGACGTCACGGAACGTGTTTTCCATGAGTTTCGACATTTCAGCCGTCTTCGCATCTGTTTTAATAATCTCACCTTTTACGAACGTACCGTATACTTTAGCACCGGCTTCAGCACAGTCTGGCGTGATGCCGCCAACGATACGGTTGTTGTAAACGAGCTCATGCAGAATTTGTCCTGGGAGGACACGCTCTGGGCAATGCACGAGGAAGATGTCTTTGCCGACTGTGAAGCCTGCTGCTTCAACGAGGGGCTTGACGTGATCATCCATCGTACGTGGGGCAATCGTTGATTCAACAATGATGACGTTCCCTTTTTCAACGTAAGGAAGGACGCGTTTCGTCGCTTCAAGAACGTACGTGAGGTCACACGATTTATGTTCGTCATCGTTGTTCGGTGTTGGAACGGCGATGATGAATGCATCTGCCTTCTCCGGCTCGAGCGAGGCACGGAACTTGCCTTTAGCGACGACGTCTTTGACGACGTCTCCGAGGCCCGGTTCTTCGATGTGGATTTCACCACGGTTCAATTTATCGACAACTGACTGATGGATGTCTACGCCGAGCACATCGACACCGTATTGGGCGAAGACTGCAGACGTTGGGAGTCCAATATATCCTAATCCGATTGTACATACTTTCATAGTTGAGCTTACCTCCATAGATGTTAGTGACACTGGTCACTGAATATTGCTTAACATTTCACTTTATTTAAGAATTCATCAAAAATCAAACCCATTATACTCCTGATGTGAATTGAGAAGCAATTACATTTTAATGACAAAACGGGATTACGACGACGCAACCGCTCGCACGGTCGTACTAAGCACATATTCCGTGCTCAAGGCCGCCGCCCGAACATCTCCTAAACTATAACAAACTTCAGGCAATAATGACCAATTCGACACTGAAGTCATGTTAGCGAACGTCAGACGACGAAATACTTCCGGACTGACAGCTTCGGCAAGCTTACCTCGTGTGAACGGACTAAGCAAGTAAACTCGGAGAATCGTGTCGCCCGGATATTCCGAGACGAGTCGTTCGACGTTCTCGAGTTTTTCCCCGAGAACAAGTCCAACCGTTGCCGCGTGTTGGTTCAAGATGCTGTATGAAAAGTACGGCAGATCGCTCTCGACGACAAGTTGATGAATGGCCCCACGCTCCTCAGGATGATCTTTGAAGTATAGGCTCATCATCGATGTTTGGGCATCAATCTTGCGCTCGATGAAACGGCGCGATGCGTCGTTCGCGTTCATAAGCAAATCGCTAAGCGACTTGATGACGGCGAGGCGTTGTCGAATCGAGAACTCGCGGCTCAAACCTTGCCGAGATACTGAATTGTCTCTCACTTGGCGGAAATAGACGGCGTCCGTCCCGCTCGGCAACAGCGTGACGGCCGGTTGATAGGTCGAGAAGAGCGTCGAGAAATACACGACGTCTTCCCCGCTGCGAAGCGACGGCTCGTAACGGACTTGTTTCGCATACACCGCTGGGATGAGCTTGCAGGCGTTCAGCGTCAACAGCTGTGCCATTTGTTCGTACGACCAGTCACCTCCGGCGAGTCGCTCGAACTCACGATGGAGCGGCGAGACGAGTACGTTGCCCTCGGGATCGAAGTCTTGTATATCGGCGATGACGACCCGGTCCGGCAACGCCTCGTTTAATAGTCGTTCCAAGTAGGTCGGGCTGAACGTGTCGTCCTCGTCCAAGAACGTCACGTATTGACGCGTCACCGTCTCGAGTCCTCGATTTCGGGCGATGCTTACGTTCGCTTCGTCTTCAAGCAGACGATGCACGGTCACGTCACGGCCAAACTGCCGACTCGCCTCAAGCAACGTTTCGTTCTTGTCTCCATTGAAGACGAGCACCCATTCGATGAGCGAGGCGTCAAGCGTCTGGGCCTCGAGCGAGGCGAGACATGTCGCGAGCAGCTCTTCCGAGTCATGAGAGGCCACGATGACACTGATTCCCCGTTCGACCGGCTCGTCAAACCATGGCGGGAGTTTCACCGGTTCGAACGTTTGCTCGACGAATCGGTTCCACGCTTTCTTCTCGGCTACGATTTCAGCTAACAGCTCATCGTAGTGACTCATGATGGCTTGCCTTCCTGCTCGAGTTTCGTGACGAGTTTACCCGCGAACGGGATTGATTTCGCCCGATTGACCACGCCTTGCAAACGCTCAACTTGACTAGTCAACTCTTCGATTCGCTGCTTCTCCTTCATCGCTTCTTGTTTCCACTTGTCCGTATTCGCTTTCGCTTGGCGGATTTCGCGTTCAAGCTCTTTCATTTTTTGGACGGTGTTCTCTTTGCCGCGAATATGCTTCGCGCCTTCTTCAAGCACGTCTTGCTTCACCGTTTCGATTTGGTCTGTCAGTGCATGTAACTGTTCCCGCAAAAATGCGTTCTCACGTTCTACATATTCAACTTGTTGACGATCCATGACGATTTCCTCAGCTTTCTATGACCCACGACCCCATCCTCACTTGGACGGTGTGTTGATTGTTTTGGAATTTAATCGCTAACTTGACGAACTTGGCCTCGACTTCTTTCGGCAAACGGTGGCTTAGCGTGTTCACGCCGGGACGGAGCTCATGGCTGAACGCCGTCTTCTTCAAATTCTTTTTCGCGTCGTATTGCATGACGTATAGTTCGATCGGTGTCGTCTCGTCAGACACGAGTTCGATCGTTCCTTCGATGTTTATATAAGGGGCGCTACCGAGTGTCGCATCTTTTTGGAACTCTGTCGATGGCGGCGCACTGAAGCTCTGGTTGAACAATTGTACGTAGCCGTTCTCCCCGCCGAGCGGTTTGACTTCGATATGGGTGGCAAATCCTTGTTCACGCATGTTGAACAGTTCGGCGTTGAACGGGATGAAGTAGTGATAGATGAACGGCTTGATCGTGACGCTGCGCGGCTTGTGTGCCTCCGGAATCATCAACTCGACCGTCTCCGGTTCGATTTCCGAACCAGACAGGCGGGCCGACCAGTTTTTAGCCGTCCAGTCGTTCCAAAGTGAGACGTAGCCATGGTCTGGCGTCTCGCTCGGTTGGAAAGCCTCAGTCACGCCCGATTCGACACCGAGCAATTCATTCATTCGCTTCACTTGAGTTGATGCGGTCGCTTCAAGCATGAGCCGCCAGTTGAGCGGCGTCGGTACGACCGTCGGCAGCAGCGGTGCGTCACTCCAAGCGAACGTCTCCTTGACGAAGTGGAGCGGCTTCGTACCAAATAGCTCCTCAAGCGCAACTTTGACGAGATGACCTTGGCGGCGCAGTTCGTATGGCGCTTCGAGGATGTGACGCAAGACGTCGCGATCGAAGAGCGGTTGCAACAGCGTCATCTCACCCATGAACCCACGCCGTGCGTAAGCATGGAAATGTTCGATCTTCAAATGGAACCAGACCGCCTCGAGCCGGCCGTTCCAATCGCGTTCCGGTTCTGCGTCGAATAGGCGGTCGAGCATACCTTCAACTTGTTCGCGTTCCGCTTCACCAAATCCTTCGAATGCACGAATCGCCTTACGCGACAGTTGTTGCTTCGCTTCGTGCTCATCCATGTTGTCTTTCAAAAACACGTGTTTCCCATACAACCAATCCGTCCCGTGTTTCCCAACCTCGACATAGTCAAGGTCAACGGCTCTACCGGTCGGGATGCTCTCATAGGCAGTCAAGTTGCCGTCTGTCGCCTCGTAGGAAGCGGCGATCCGTTTAGAGAGCGACAACGCGAGTGTCGCCTCGGGGGCAGCCGTCTCGGCGAGCTCGATGTCGTCGAACAAGTCGCGTGCGACACGCGCCTCGTTCCCTCCCATGTCAGGTACGTGCAGCGTCACGTTTTTTCCGGCTTCGAGATAAAGTTTTGTGAGCAACACGTCGAGCGCTGACCCGGCAAACGGGATATTGACGGCTTGCATCGGTACGTTGACCGCGTTTCGAAGCGTCGTCATCCACGAGTCGACAAAATCGTCGCGGAGCTGTGGCGTACTTTGCGGAAGTTCGTCCCACGTGTCGATCAATATCGCTCCGTCACGCACCGTCAATCGTTCGCCCGCACCGAGACGTTTGATCCCTTCGAAGCGAGTGCCGTCCCCAAACACATGCCCAATGAGGCGCATCTGTGAGACGGCCTCTGCGCGAACGGCCGTTTTCCCGGCTAGCTGTGCCACTTCTTCAAGTGACGTCCCGACGACGATCGGACTTTCTGAATAGTAGACCGGGATCAAGTTATTGAACGGGACGGCGACGCTGAACTGTTCGTCTAACGTGAACGAGATGTTCATTCCGTTCGGTTCGTCTCGTGACTGATCGTACATACCGAGACGAACGTCGAGCGGCGTCTCCGAGACGATGTGTGTCAGACCGTCGCGGCGCTCGAAATCAAGCGTCTGACCAGTCGATTCATATATAAAATGGCTCATAGCGTATCTCCTCAAAATAATTTCAAAACAAGCAAACCCGGGATGACCGGGCTTGCTTTTAGTGTTTCCGATTCAATTCTATCAAAAGGAGCTGTTCAAGCTTCGGTGCGAGCGTCTCGATGGCGAAATGATGATGTGCGTAAGCCATATAGTCTTGTGTCGCCGCGAGTAGCTTGGCTGAATCATCGCGGAACGATCGGATGATGTCGACGCCGTCTAGCACGTTTTCCATCAGCACGTCGTCCGGATAAATCGTCTCGCTCCCCGTCCAATGGCGGATGATCGGGAACGTTCCCGACGTCATCGCCTCTGCTGGCGCAAGATGGAAGCTCTCGAGGTCGCTCGTCGATAAGATGAAGCCGATTTTCGTCAGCCATTCCGGAACATCATCACCGTGACCGTCGAAGACGACACTGTCCTTGAACGTCGGTTCCTCGAGTCGTTCGAGCAGACGATCGTAATAGGCGCGCTCGTCTTCCCGTTTATTGATCCAGTAAATCTCGTTCGGATGATGCCCTTTGATAAATAGCTTGTAGCGCGTGTCTTCCTTGCGGAGCGTTTCGAGCATGTCGAGCGCGAGATCAAGTCGTTTCAACTTCGGATTGACCCCGATCATACCGAGGTGGAACGTCAAATCGTCCAGCTGTTTCGGTTGGATGAGACGCGTCCCATCGACCGCGTTGTAAATCATCGTCATCTTATGACGCGGGATCCGGAACAAGCGGTACATCTCTTCGAGCATATACGGCGACACGAGGATGATCCGGTCGATGTTGTGAAGGTTGTACTCCCGTGGGAACGGCGTCTCTTTCTCTTGGCGGTGGATGCGCACGATCATCGTCTGGTGTGGCTTTTTATGGTGCGAATACCAGACGGCGTTACCGAGACCCCATTCACAGAAAATGATATCGGCCTGGTCTAAGCACGCCTTACTGTGATTCACGTCATGGATTTTGTGACCTTCCCACTCGTCAATCAAGACGTTGAAGCGCGGATGGCGCTCGAAGTAGTCCATGAACAGACGCAGGAATTTGAAATCGTGTCCGGCGAAGAGCAAGTTGATCTTCTTCATCCCCCACAGTTCATCGTGGAGACGTTTATACGTGTTCGTGAACGTGTAATATTGCGCCATCTCATAGAGGCGACTCGCCGCATCGCGATAGACACGTTCATCTGTGAGCGCGAGCTTCGCCTTCTCGATGAACTCGTCTTCCGAATTGACGAATAGCGGATAGTCCGCACCGAGGATGAGTTCGTGCATCGGGTTACGGTTCAACAGCACCGGTTTTCCGAGCGATCCGTACTCGAGCAGTTTCGTCGACAGTTCAAGACTCGCGTCGAGCTCCGGATGACGCCACGACACACCGATCGCACTCGAGTCGATCAACGTCTCGACATCGGCGCGTGGAATCCCTTTCAACCAATGGACGCCGTCATCCGCCTTCAAGCGGGCGAGTACGTCTCGTTTAAAGTTCGGGTTGTTCGGGTCTTGATTGAACTTGTCGCCGGCGACGTGGAGTTCGGCCGGGTAGTCGGCCCGAAGCTTCGCGAACGCGTCGAGAATCTCCGTCGAATACCACAGCGGGGCGAACTTGCCCGTATAGACGAGGCGATCGTTCGGTTTCGTGAACGTCGGCGTCTCGTCTTTCACGTTCGGGATCATCGGGTTCAAGATGAGGAACGGCCGGTCCGTCGGCAGGAACGATTCGAAATACGTCTTCATCGCCTCGGTCTGACAGAGCATGCGCGCCGAACGCGACGCGATCTGCTGCAAGCGGGCGAGTTCTTCTGCCGACGCCTGCGTATGGTCGTGTGTGAAGTCGGTGATATATGTCCACGTCTTCGCCATCGTCCGTTCATACTGTGACAAGTCGTAGGCAAGCTGGAAGCCACGGATGAATGACATGTCGTAGCCGCCTGCCGTCATCAACTCGTCAATCAGCCTGGCCGCTTCGTCGGCTTGGAGTACTCCGCGCTCGTAGTACGGCGCGTCTTGTCTGCCTGAATCTTTGGCGAACACATCGATGAAGCGGACGTTCGGCAACTCACGGATGCCGGCCGTCACTTCCGGTTTTGTGATCGAGCGCTTCAGCAGCACGTCGACTTGAATCGATGGGTCTTGGTTCAACATCGAGACGACGGACGTCAGCCAAATGGCCGATCCGTCGATCAAATTTAAATTGACATCCCCATAGACGAGGACGCGAAGTGGTGTCGTCATAATTGTACCTCCTGAGCGACCGCTTTTGGCATATCGCTCCCTGCTTTCACGTATTGATACGGGTCTGTACTGAAGATCCGTTCTCCGGACTGAGCGAGCTCTTTGAGCGTCTCGTCTTGTTTTAAGACATCGAGCGCTTCAAGGACGCTGTAGAAGCGGAGCACATCCGGCTTCATGATCGAGCGCGACGGGGTCGCGTCGAAGACGTAGCGGTACGTGCCGTCCGAGTCAATCTTCTCGAGTCCGTCTTTCCAGACGAAGTAATCTTCTTTCGTCAAGATGTTCGAGTCCGCGTAACGCGTCGCGAGCATGTAGTCCGACACGTACGCCGGTCCGTAATAGTCACTCGGACGGATGAACGCCATCCAGTCGAAGCCTTCAAGAATCTCAGACAAGGCGTTATATTGCGTCAAGTAACTGAGCATGAACGTCGAGATGTCCTCGGTGTTGTAAGCTTCATACAAGTCAAGATGCCCCTCGAACTTGTCGAGGAAGACGACGAGGTGTTTATGCTCGTAGTCTTGCGCGCGGAACGTCTCGACGGCGCGGTCCATCTCGTCGGCTGAGCGGACGAACGCGACGAGCGCGACTTCCGGGTGATCGACACGATAAGGCAGACCGATGTTGCCGACGACTTGGGCGAGACGTTGTGTGTACGTGTGGTACTTGAGCACGTGTCGCATGCCGCCCATGGCGACGTCTTCATAGAAGCTGTCGTCCGTGAGCAGTTTGCGGAACGTCTCTTCGAGCATCTCGTCGCCTTCGTCTAGGAAGACGTAATCCCCGAGCATCTGCTTGACGCCGACAGAGCGCGTACTGACGACCGGCGTCGCACAAGCGAGCCCTTCGAACACGCGGCGTGAGAACATCGTCGGTGAATCGTTCACCGAGTTGACGTTCAGCATGACTTTGAAGCCTTTATACGCTTTAGCGATTTGGTTGTACTTCAAGCTACCGCGGATGGATTTACGGAACTGCTCCGGGAATTGGAGTTGATCCGTCTCACCGCGTTGGTTCATTTCATAGTTCCGGTCATAGATGACAAGGCCATATTTATCAGCCGCCGCGAACAAGCGATCCATATCGATACGGCGCGATTCGTGACGGTTTGCGTAATACGAACCGGCGAACGAGGCGTACGGTTCACGTGTGCCCGGCAGACGGATCGGATTATGCTCTTTCGGCTGCGCCGCGAACGGCAAAGCACCGACCCGGTCATGTCCGCAGTCTTCTTTATAGTTATCGAGAATGTTCGCGTCCGTCGTGTAGACAAAGTCGAACCGTTTCGCCGTCTCGATGAAGCGGTCATAGTGAATCGGGTCTTCTTTATTCCAAAACACGGTCGGCACGTTGTTGACGCGGCACCAGTCAAGGAGCGCGTCGAGCTCTTCCCACGTGTTCGTGCCATATTTGACGATTTTCTTCTCCCACGTCTTGTCGTTCCCTTTCCAGGCCGATTCGACCATGAGGAAGTCCGGTTGACGGTCGGCGAGAACAGCCGGCCAATCGTCCGGCGAGAACGTGATCAGTTCACATTCAGGGCGATACGAGGCGGTCGTGAACTCATCAAAGATGGCTGCGACTTTCATCTCGTGAAGCTCGCGTGGTTTCGCTTCAAACAGACGGGCCTCGCGTGGGTCGATCCACTCCGGCACTTGCGTCCGGTCCGTGATGATCTCTTCGGTGACGCGAATGTTCGTGACGAGCGTTTCGCCAGTCCCGTCGACGCGGAGCGCGAAGCGCAGGTAGCGCACGTCTTTCCCGAACTCGAAAATCTTCTCGCTGCCGAGTTGTACTTGCTGCATCGATAACCGCTCAGTCAACGAATACGAGATGATGTAGAGGACGACACCGGTGTTCGCATCGAGTTCACCGTCGACCGTCACACGGTAACGATGGTTCGGTCGGACCGTATACGGTTTCTCTTTCGGGAGGACCGTGAAGCGGTTGTTCGTCTCCATATACGACACGTAGCGGCGCACGTCCGGCTCGACATCGAGGACGAGACGGAGACCAGACGGATCTTGTTTTAACTTGATTGATTCCGGTGTCGGGATCGTCCAGAACGTCGGGTCAAGGTCGAACGTCTCGGTACGGCGTACACTGTTCTCACGGATGACGCCGAGCTTCAAGTCCGAGAGTGTACCGTTGCCGTGGAAACGGACGAAATAACGAACCGAATCATGGCTCGGCGTAAGGCTCAAGACGTTACTGAAGCCGAGCGGGACCTCGATGAGCTGGTCGCGCTCACCGTGGGCATACGTCGCGACGAACAACGTCGCTTTCGCCAGCTCTTCGGCTTCTCCTTTTAAATAGAAACGATAGACGTAATCGTCCATATCGGCGAGCGAAAAATCGATACCGCGTTCGGTGTCGACGTGAGGGAGAGCCGTCTCGAGCACACCGTAGTGCTCGTATTGGTTCCCTTGCCCGCTGACACGAATGAGTCCGCCATCGATCTCAACGATTCGGCTAAGCGGCGAGATGAGTTCGAGCGAATCCACATCTAAAGGAATCATCGCGTCAAAGTCGGCGTCTGCCACCGCACTGCTCATTCCTTCGACGTTCCAAAGCGATTGTCCGTCAATCAGGAGCGATTGAATCAAGACCCGACCTTTTCCTTGCGTTTGAATCACAAAGCGTGTCTTCGTCTCACCGTCTACAAGCGAGACCGTCGTACGGACACCGTCTCCGACGCGAACGACACGCTTGCGTTCTTCATCGCTATAAATCATGACGAGCAACGTGACCTCGATGTCACCGCTCTTCTCAACGTTTAAACTCGCGTCAAACTCGCGGATTGACGGGTTGAGTTGAAACGAGTTCGCACCAGGTACCGCCCGAAACGACGAGGCGCGCTCACCGTATGATAAAAATTGTTTTTCAGCCATCGTAGAAACGAGCGCCGCACCGTCAACTTCATAGTTCGCAGACGTCCGAGCGTGCCAAGACGGGACGACTTCGACGAACTGTCTCGTCTGCACTTGCGTCTTCGTTCCTTTCATCAACCGACGGCCGATTCGTTTGCCGCGTTGCATGCCTAAATAGACACCACGCTTCACTTTTCGTTTCCAACTCATGGGGGGTTCCTCCAAATT
Organism: Exiguobacterium sp. SH5S4; assembly: GCF_004337045.1. Lineage (NCBI taxonomy): Bacteria > Bacillati > Bacillota > Bacilli > Caryophanales > Exiguobacterium > Exiguobacterium sp. SH5S4. The sequence continues at coordinate 85,546 of NZ_SJUQ01000003.1, read as the reverse complement.
CATAATGGCATCGTTTTCTCTTTAGCCGATGCCCTGTTATTTGAAACATCTCGTTTCGACACCCATTGATTATAGCAAACGCTCAATTCAAAAGGCAAAATCATCTGTTTGACAAAACGGAGACAAAAAAAGGACACCCAGTGGATGTCCTTTCGAAAATCATTATTTGACGTCTTTGATACGGTCTTCAACAGTTGGTGTGACTTCGCCTTGCTTCACGAGATAGTCACGCATGATCTCCCAGTCGATGAGACCAAGGTCGTTGACGCGTCCTTCTTCATAAGCCTTCTTGAACTCGAGGTAGTTGTCGCCACCCTTCGCTGCGAAGAAGTTTGTGGCAATCTTGTAAGTTGCTGCCGGGTCGATGTCGACATACGTCTCGCCTTGGAGCACTTGCGCCTTGACGACACGGCTGTTCGCCGGTTTCGAGCTATCGAACTCAAGCTTCATGCCAGACATGTGGAGGAAGCCGCCGCTCTCGATCGGATAGACGCTGACACTACGTTCAAGTGCCGCGAGCAACTCACTGCCTTGAAGCGTCATGACCGCGAGTGTGTTTCCGAATGGAAGCGTCGTGAGCACTTCGCCTGTCGTGATTGGGCCTGCATCGATTTTAGCACGAATACCGCCCGCGTTTTGAATCGCCGCGACGACTTGTGGGTCGGCTTGTTTCGCACGTTCGAGCATGCCGTCCGTGATCAAGTTACCAAGAGCCGTCTCATTTTTACGAACGCTCGGCTTCGTCACGTCACCTGCGTCACGCAAGTTTTCAAACTCGGCAGTCGCTGTCGCGCCGATTTCAGCGTTCTTGATGCCGTCGATTTCAGCCGCGAACGGTGCGAGGAGTCGGGCTGCGCCTGGGTCTGGTGCATACGTCTTCACATCGATGAGCTTACCGGCTTGTGAGACGACTTTTCCGTCTTTATCGAAGACGAGGTCGAGCGTACCGAGGAAGTCACCGTATTGATACGCTTGGACGACGACGGTCGAGTTACCACCTTCTGTGATGACGACCGGTGCGTCAAGACGTGAGTGTGAGTGACCGCCGATGATGACATCGATGCCGTCGACGTTTTTCACGAGTTCGAGGTCGTTGTCGATTGCCGGGTTGTCGTCGTAACCGAGGTGCGAGACAGCGACGATTTGGTCGACGCCCATGTCTTCGAACGCTTTGACGGCTTTTTTCGCTTCGTCGATATAGTTTTGGAATTGAATCGGTCCTGGGCTCGCAATGTTCGCCGTGTCTTCCGTCGTCAAACCGAAGAATCCGACTTTCTTACCGTCGACTTCTTGGATGATCCCTTCATACAAGCGACCGTTGTAAGGCTTCATCGCGATCTCATCACGGAAGAGCGACTTCACGTATTGATCGTTCGAGTAGTCGACGTTCGAGCTGACGAACGGGAAGTTCGCGTAACGGACGAATTGTGCCAACTCTTTATGGCCTTGCTCTGTGCCGAGGTCGAACTCGTGGTTACCCGGTACCATCATGTCGTACTTCATATAGTTCATGAGCTTAAGATCGACTTGTCCTTTGAATTCGTTGAAGTAGAGCGAGCCTGAGAAGACGTCACCCGCGTCAACTAAGAGGCGGTTCGGGTTAGCGGCACGGAGTTCTTTGACTGCCGAAGCACGGTTCGCCGCAAAGTCGAGCGACGCATGCGTGTCGTTCGTATGCATGAACGAGAGTTCGAAACCTTTTACTTCGTAAGGAACGTCGAGCGTCACCGTGCGGCCTTTGTGCGTGTACGATGCCGTCGCCGTGAACTTCCCAATCTTGTCAGTCGATAAGTTCGTCCACTTCACCGGTTGGCGTAGAACGCGGTCGACGAATTGGATTTGGAGCGTGTTCAATTGCCCAGTCAACTTCTCGCCGTGCTTGAACGTCCACTCACCCTTCGGTGCGATGATCGCTTTCGGATAGTTGATGACGCGCACTTTCTTCTCGAAGTGTTGGTTCTTCCACTTGATGTAGCCTTTTACCGTTTGATATGTACCGAGTTTGTCCATGTTGACTGTCGATTTGTACCAATAGATCTTGTTGCCTTGGTATGTCTTATCGAGCGCTGCGTCAAGATCCCCGTTCTCAACGAAAGCCGCCTTCAATTTGAACGTTTTTTTCGCCGGGGCTGCCTCTGTCACGACCGCCGGGGCGATCACCGATGCCGTGAGCGTCGCCGCGAGCATCCCTTGATAAAACTTGCGTGTCTTCGAATTCAACATGCACTGTTCCTCCTCTATTATGTATAAGTCGACCGAACCGAAGTCATAACCGCCATTTCGTCGCCACTGCCAGATGTCTGACCTCAAGCCAATGGAAGCGATTACAAAACGCGTACAGACTTCACTTTTAAAGATACGCAATCTCATAAAATAACACAATTACTTTTCTGTAAATATTTCGTTATTTCTTTTGAATTTTGAAAAAAAGGACACCGATTGGCATCCTCTCGCTCATTCTGATATTTCAACTTCCTCAAGCTCCAACACCGGTCCTTCACCCTTCGGCATCTCAATCGTCCGCGAGCGTCCGTCCGAAAGAGAATACGTGACAACATAACTCGCATCATTCTCAACCACGTTCGAGAACGTAACGTTCGTCCCCGACTTCGACATGTGGAACAACGTGACGAACGATGTCCCTGCACCCGTTTTCGTCGAGACGACTTGGTGACGCGGCACCCACTCGAAGTCACGGTAGGCGATAAAGCTCGACTCTCGTTTCATCGCACCAGACGACGCGACCGGAAGCTGAACGACTTGGAGAGTGCGTCCCTCTTTGTCGCGGAACGTCATCTCACCAGTTTGTTCCGCGACCGGTTCTAACCCGACACCGAGGTGGAAACGTTGGGTGAACGAGGCACGCGAGTCCGACCGAATCGTATCGGCGACAATAACCGTGCCCGCTTGATCATGGGCGATACTGCGCGTATGGTGCATATCCTGCCCAATCAACTCGCTGTACCCAAGTGCTCGTTGTAACCCTTCCGTCTCCTCGACCGAGACGATCCCGCTCTTACCGATCGTACTCGGATGAAGCGTCAATTGCCGGGTGCCAGTGTTCACCGTGTTATGGGCGTTGACGTGCACCGCTGCATTTCTCTGCGGAAGCGTCGTGTACCCGAAGCGTCCCGTCTCGACGATGAAGTCACGGCCGTAGCCGTACAAGTCGATGCTCAAGTCGTCTTGATGCTTGTGCGCCGTATTATGGAAGCCGGCCGTCATCATGAGGGAGATGGCATCAGCGAACGGCTCCTTCTCACCCCAATGTTCACGTAGAATCGCGTATTGGGTATGGAGCTGTTTCGTCCGTTCGAGCGGGCGTTCCCCTTCCTTCCCGCCACTGACCGCATACATGAGATGCGGATAATTGCGCAGCGTCGATATCATCGACATCGTCCGCGGCTCGCCTGTCGTGTCCCCAAACAGCGGCAGCGTCCGGTTCGGCTTGACGAGATGAGTCAGCGTCTCCGGCATCTGTCGGACGGCTTCGAGCCGTGGTGACGTCGTGAAGGCGTTCGCCTCGATCCAGCGATTGAAGCGGTACAGCATCTCATACGTGTACACTTGATAGCCCGGCGAATGCTCGAGATGGACGTTGTCCGGACTCAACGAGTGGTCGAGCTGCTCGGTCAGACGCAACGCGGCGAGGTCGCGCCACTCCGATGACCGTTCGAGTTCCGGGAACGTCTCGGCGATATCGGTAAGCGCCATGTCTTGGAAGATGCCGTGATTATGGCGCGGACGATAAAATGACGGCGTCGATAGGATGTCACCGTGTCCTTCGACCGTGCGCAACACGAGCGCGCTGAACGCCGGGTCGTTATTCAGACGCGACTTTTTAAATTGATTCCAAAAGTTGATCAAGTGGAACGTCCGGATGGCCGTCCCTTGCTGATGGTAGGCGTTCGGATAACGCTTATACTGCGCCGTCGGATACTGTTTGACCCACCCTTCGACGAGCTGTTTACCGTATGCCAAATACTTGGCGTCTTTCGTGTAATGGTACGCCATCGTCACTTGGTTCAAGACCATCCAGTACTGGGCCTGGAACATGAACGACGTCGAGTCGCCGACTCGAATGTCACGTTCCCAATCGAACGTCGCGATGTCCGGGACGGCTTGTCGACCCGGTGCTGCACCGAGACGCCAACTGCCTTTGAGCGCCGAGTCCGCTTGCGATACCGCCTGCGCCTCGGTCAAGAAACCATAATAGTATGGCACTCCGCGCTTCACCGAGTGCGCCGTATAGTTGTGGAGCAGACGGTCGTACTGACTGTCCGCGACGACCGCCTGCGTGAGGAGTGCCGTCTTGAGCGGGATGTCCCGTTTCAATCCGTATGTACGACGTCCATTGACCTCGACTTGATAGTACCCGCCCGAGACGCCGACGACGTCATAGCGCTTGTTCGGCGTGAGCAATGCGATCGGCCTCATCGACTTATCCGGCATGAGCCGATAGACGGTCGTGTCTTTCGCGACTTCTGTGAAGAAGGGACGCGCGCCGGCCTCGGCCCCGACAGACGTCGCCGCCATGACGAGCGCCGTCGTGAGAAGCGTCCCTTTCATTAATGTGTTCATCGAATACCCCATTTATCTTTTTTTACCATCATAACACGTACATAAGGAAACTTTTTCAAAATGAAGGGAACCATTTTTTATTTCCGTTTCCAAATAACTCATTTCCATCTTCTGACAAAAGGGTCTGTTTGCATATCCGGTCGTTGCTATACTGAAAGAAAATGCGTAAAGGAGTCCAGTCCCATGAAACGATTTATCATCTTCACCTTGATCGCTACACTCCTCATCGGCGTATTCCCGCCGGCCGTCTCGGCGAAGGCAACATATGTGACCGTGAAGCAAGTCGCCCTCAAGCAATCGGCGTCGACGAAAGCGAAGACGCTCGTCACCATACCGAAAGGCAAGGTCGTCACCCACTTGTCCGATAAAGGCAGCTGGTCGAACGTCCAATACGGCAAGCAGAAAGGCTACGTCGCCAAGCGCGACATCAAGAAGCAGACCGCCGCGCCGAAACCGGGGGCGGGCACGTTGCCGGCACCAAGTTATGCGTATACACAGTTCGCCTCTTACAAAGGCGGTTCGGTGATCAGCATTTATGGGAAAAGCTATAAAATCGACCCGCCGCTGCTGCCGTTCTTCAAAAAAAACATGGCCACCCTGCAGACAATCTTCGGACTGCCGATCATATCCGGAAATACCGTGACCGGCTATAAAGAGCTGAAATTTGATTTGCGCGGCCCTAAAGCTGCCCAGATTCAGATCGATGCCACGGCGGCGAGCCGCATCCACACGTTCGTCGTCCCGATTGACGCCTTCCCGAACCTGCCCGTCACGATCACGGCGGCCGCCCCGGTTCGCCAGCTCGCGACGTATGGCGCTAGACCGTATGAGAAAGGGTTTTACGGGGAAAGCGATTTGCGCTTGAACGGAACGTTCCGGCAAGTCGACTTGACAGGTCGCGCCACCCTCACCGGTAAAGCGACGATCGACCGCCTCGTCCTGCGGATGGGCGACCTATATCCGTCCGCCCACAGCTACACGGCCGACGTCCAAATCAATGGGACGATCACGCACCTAGAGAGCCTCTACCCGGACGCCCAAGTCACACTCGGAAAAACGACCGTCGTCCGTAACCTTAAAGGTGTGGACGCCAATCAGCTGCTCGACGGTCAATTCGGCCTCATCCGCGGGACAAGACCGCAAGCGACGCTCGTTCGCGGACGGTGGATGAATGACCCTGAGCGGCGAATCAGTTCTTGGACCGAGATGATGGCGAATCGAACCATCGATGACAAGACGCTACGTCAATGGTTCACGCAGCTCGGTTTAAAACACGTCACGGACGACGCCCTCCCCTCATACCGACTCGCATTCGAGACGAACGCGAAAGCGACCAACACACGCATCGAGATGGGGACGCTTGAGTCTTGGCAGCGGCTCATCCTCGACGTGAACGCCTCACTCGGCACAACGACGTATGATCACCCGTTCGTCTTGGCGAACGACAACGACATCCTCGTCCGTCACGATCGCCCGCTTCGTGATTTGAAGACCGACCGAACGGATCTTTATCAATACGAGTTGATCGGGCTCATCGGTCCAACGGGTCAGTTCGAACAGATTGCCTTCAAGCGGACGCATTCCAATCCGAAATTGCATCAGTTCGGCACCCTTGACAGTCAAATGATTCTTGAACCATACGAGGCACCCGGTCTGTACCGTCACGTGTCCATCCAAAACGGAAAGCGGCACATCGTCTCCGTCGAAGTCGCCGATGTCGACGGACGTCTCGGCATCGTCAAAGTGAACGGACAACCGTTGCATGCTTTTCAAAAGCCCGCACCAAAAGTCGAAGTCAAACTGAGCAGCGGGTACATCTTCATCCGCTCGTCGGACCAGGCATGGCTACAACACGCTCAACAGTTCAAGACAGGCGGGACTTATGATGAACCGACCCAACTCGCGGTGGGCAACGTGTCGGATGCCGGCGATTGGAACAAAGGGACATACCTCGCGGCCGGCAGTTACGGATTGAGCAAAGGAAAATCGATTCGGATTCAAGCGTATGGCTACAAGGATGTACTCGTCAGAATCCCTTAATATCTATGTTTTTGAAACGTAATTTCGTAAAACTATTCAATTCCTTGTATTTGGAATTCATAAAAGAGTAAACGTCAATTAATCCAAAATCACAACCTAAAAAAACAAAAAAAGAAGCGACAAATTATGGGTATTAATGTATACTGATGTGGAAGAAACTGATAGAAAGAGGTGCGGTCATGACAACTTTTCTCCCTTGTTCCGAGCGATTCACATATAAACGAAATTTACAGCGGCTCGCGGAGATCGATTTGCACCAGTCAGCCACATCTGAATTCTCGTTCACGCTGCGCGTCAGTAAGCAAGCGAAGCTAGCCGAGCCATTCCAACAAATCGATTCACTCGACTCGGCAGCGCTTTGGAAATGGTTCCCGAACGTCAAAGCCAAATACGATACGCAGCGCGACTGCCTCAAAGCGGCGACGTCTTGCCTGTCTGTCATGGTCATCAATTAATTTTTCAAACGAGGTGCTTCACGCGCCTCGTTTTTCTTTACAAGAAAACGCCTGCCCGATTTCAATTCGGACAGGCGTTTTTCGGTTTAGCGGACGGTCACATACACCGTCTGCGTACGCCCTTTCGGCGTCGTGAATTTGATGGTCAGGCGCGTGCCTGACTTTTGTGCCGCAATCGCGACCGGTGTCGATTTCGACGTCACCGTCTTCGTCGCGATCAGCGTCGTTCCGCGACGGACCGTAATCGTGCCGTAGTCGACGTTCGTGTTCACCGTAAGCGTGCGCATCGTACTCGTCGGGGCGGCGACCTTCATGACCGGGGTAAGACCCGCCTTCACGTTCACCGTCTGGACGAAGCGATAGACACCGCGTGTGCTGACGAGCGTGATCTTCGCCTTGAGCGGTTGCGGTACCAAGCTCATGACGACACGGCCCGTCGATGAGCTCTTGCCGCTCGCGACTTGTTTCGTCCCGTTCTGCAACGTGACGCGACTGTTCGGGAGCACCATGCCGACCCACGTCTTCTGTTCATCGTGGAGACGAATGTTGCTGAACGTCACTTGCGGGAGGGCGAGGCGTGTGTCGAGCTTTTGCCCGCCTCGTGTCAAGCGGACGAGGACGATGTCGCCCGGTTTTGCCGGCACCGTGAAGCGTGTCGATGAGACCGGTGTCGCCGTCGTCAACTTCCCGTTGATGAAGAATTGGAGCACAGCGCGCGTGTCACGGCGAACACTGACGACCGTATGCGTCGCCGTCATCGCGACGTCCGTCACTTGGAGGATGGTCGGACCAACTGCGGCGACACGATGTTCGAGCGTCTTCTCCCGGTCACCGGCTTTGGCGACGACTTTGATGACGTCCCCGTCTTTTAATGGCGTCGTCAACGAGACCGTCTTCCCATTCCCGACGTGTTTTCCGTTGATATAATGTGTGAACGTCGTCAATTTTGCCGTCGAAGATATCGTGAGTGTCGTATCTCCTTCGTTCGGCGTGCCGGCTAGACTGAATACCGGTTCGGCCCGTTCATAGACGACGAGCTTCTTCTCGGCTCCTTCCGTCCCGGCCGGCGCGTACTGGATCTCGACACCCTTGGCGATCGGGTCGACCGTATCGGTCACACGGGCGATACCGTTCGCGTCCGCTTGTATCGTGTCATAGTAGCGGTGCGCATACTCGATGACGTACAAATCAATCTTCCCGTTCGGCACCGTCTTGAAGACGACACCTGCCTCCGCTGAATCGCTCACGACCGTGATCGTGTTCGCTTCCGGATTCGGCGTCGGCACGACGAACGGTTTCCGATAAACGTATGTCCCGCTCGAATTCGACGTCACCGTGAGCGGTGTCCCCGGGAGCAGGCGCTCCGTCTGCATACGGAAGACACCCGTCGCGTCAGCACTCGCCGTGTATGTCAACACGTCAGTCTCTGACTTCAACACACGGACGGTGACACTTGCCCGCGGCGACGTCTGTCCGACAATTTCACCAGCAAGACCAAATCGATTTAAACTGACCGTCCCTTCATCTGTCGTATTCAAACTACCGCTAAATACTTTCCCCAGATAAATAAAATCGTAATAGACGGTCGTCGCATAGCTCCGATTGAACGGCGACGTCAACAGCTCATCACGGCCATTTTTCTTCGCTCGTTCAATCGAGATGGACTCGGTCGTCCCGTCCAGGTAAGTCGCGCTCAAATAGACCGGGTAGTCACGCTTCGTATAAATCGTCGTGTCCCCTTCGCGATTTTGACGCTTGTCGACGACGAGTTCGAGTTTCGTCGGAAGCTTTTTGTAATCCGCCATCGGCATCGTCTGATCCGTGAAACTGAGGACGTCATTATAGACGCGCGGCACAGTGTCCGTTTGGAACGTCTCGGTTTCGCCGGTCGTCACATCGTGCACCGAGTAAGCTTTTTGTCCGGTCCAGTGCAGCGCCCCGTTCGACATCGCGTATTCGGTCCGTGAGTGGTTTCGTGTCGTCAAGGTGACCGCACCGGTCGTTTCATTGTAAATGTAGTGGGCCTCGTTCGAATAACCTGTCACATAGACGGTCGTCTTTTCGAATGTGAGCACTTTGTTGATCGGGTTCAGTTGACGGGGTGACGTCCGAGTAAAGAGCGTCGCGCCCGTCTCGGCCGACACGTGGTCGACCGTCTCGAGGTGGCTCGACGCGGCGAGCACCGTTTTTCGATCTGTCGACAACGACACGTAACGTGTACCAAGGTCTTTTTCCCAAATTACGTCGCGGTTGAGTGTTGTCATGATGGTCTTGCCGTCTTTGTACCAGAGCAAACGGTCGTTCTCAATATCCGCCCCGAGCAATTTGTCGTCTTCATCGAACCAGAACGTGGTGACATTGCCGTCAAACCCGATGAGGTAACTCGTCGTGGAACAACCCGAGCAACTTCTCAAGATGACGACGTGGTCACCATCAATACTCGCGAAGCTATTGACGTCATGGTGACGCATAATGTCTAGCGTCTCCTCGAGCGGGATGCGCTCGCCGGTCGCAGGCTCATATAGCGCCGTCCAGTCGTTTAGTAAGACGTAAGGGCTGTTTGAGATCCGGTGGTGCCCTGGGATCGGCTCATTGGTCGTCTCGGCGTTCGCACTTGGCAAAGCGAAGCCGGAGGCAACCAAGAAGAGAACCAACAAAAAGATAATTCGTTTCACGTATGTTTTCCTCTTTTCTTAAAATTATGGGAAATGATATTTTTTATTACAAAAAAAGTATAATTGCTTTTTTAGAAAAGGGGAATAGTTTTTTGTGTTTTTAATTCACTTATGTTAATCCATCTTATTTTCTTATGAAAATCCCTTAAATTAGAAAATTATTTATACACTAATGACTCATAACTTAAAAAACATTATTTTTCCAATTTAAACGTCATTAATTCCCCTTTTATCCCTTTTTATGATTTATAATCCCTTTTATATGACCATTTATTCATACTAGGAGGAATTATTTTTTATGCCAAAACATTTGCCAAAAGTCACAAGCGGACTAGCGATTGCTTCATTGCTTTTAACGTCTTCACCTATCCCTTCATTCGCTACTTCTGTCAGTAATCCCGTCTCACAAATCAAACAAAACCAATCCTTGAAGACGTTCCCACTTAATCACCTCACCGTTATCAATGATTCGGCGATTCGGTTAGGAAAAACACATTTTCGGATTACAAAAGACCAAGCTGCCTTTTTCAAAGCAAATCAACAAGCGTTAACGAACGCTCGTTTAGCTGTTCGTTATTCTGAGAATCGGAAGATTGAAGAAATAATCGGACTCGAGATCAACCAACACGGAAAAAATTTCAATCATCCAATCACTTTGAACGGCCTCCATCAATCTTTTTCCGGTATGATTCGAATCAACGCACGAAACGTCATCCTCCAAAACGTGAAAGCCGTTAACTATGTGTATTTGACGAATCATGCCAATGCGACGACTCAATTCGTGAATGTAAACGCTGAAAAGCTCAGTCAGGCATCTTTGCCTAAAACGAGCCAACGACAATCAGCACCTTTATCGAGGATTATCATTCAAGCCGGAACGTTCGACTCCATCGATTTGCAACGGACGAACACACGCCTACAAGCCCGAGGTAACACCGTTTTGAATGAAGTTCGCTCATTCGCCAACACATCGATTCAATCGACGGCGGCTGCACGGATCCAAGACGTCCTGAGCGGGCACCAGGTGACGTCGCTTCATTTAAATGGAGATGTATCGACCATTCATAACGCGTCACGCACATTGTCGATTACAGGAAAATCAACCATTGGTGACTTAGTTATGAAGACAAAACAAGCCCGACTCGATGTTGAAGTCTCTGGAACCGTCGCACGGCTAAAAGTGCTTGCCGCCGACACGACAATCTCCGTGAACAAAGACGCCACGGTCGATACGGTTGAATTTAACGCTTCTGCTAAGTTTCAATCTATCCAACCACTTAAAAAAGTAGGCATAAGCGGCGAGAAAAGTGTGATTGATTTGGATGCCTCAGTCGACCAATTAGTTGCCACAAACGAGACGGTTCTATCCATCGGAAAAAATCGTACAATCAATAGCATTCAAGCCGAGGACCGCTTGACAGTAGAAGGCAGTGGAATGGTGAAGTCCCTCGAACTCGGTGAACGAGTAAAAGACGTCGTCTTGCACGTGCCGATAGCGACCATGACGGTGAAAGGAAAAGGTCAGGACGCGATACGGGTTTCAGGAAGTGCTTCAATTGAACGTGTCGTCTTAGACGGGGAAGCACCACTTACCCTCGATGTACCAAAAGTTAATCATGTCGAAGCAACCGAAGCGAATACAGGAACAATCGACACCAGGAAAACAGAAGTCGGTCAAAACGACGTCACGGAAGAGGAAGTCGTACCGCCATCACCACCGATTGAGACACCCGTACTAACACCACCTGTTGTTACACCGCCTGTCGTCACACCGCCAATCGTTGAACCGATCGACCCGCCAGAAGAAGAGACGAGTTCTACAACCGAAGAATTGTTTGAGTTTTACAAGACTTCGATTGACTCAGATTTTATCGCGTGGGAAGATGTGACAATTGGTGGATTTGAATCGAAGAAACATATGTATATCCATGTCCCAAAAGACGTGACGCTAACCGTGAATGAACCTATCACGGGCGGTCATCAAATTCAATTCATGGGAGAAGGGACCGTCTATCTCGAAGAGCCATCACTTTTAAACAATCAAAAAATGAACTTCGAAGAAAGTATTCAGTTACCCGTCTTCCCGGAAGGCATTTTCTCCTCAATAAAAAGTGATTTGTTCCCTGAAATGCCGAGAACATTTTTCGCACGTGATTCGTTGCAAGAGGCAATCAATCACGGCGATATCGTCTATTTAGAGAAAGACGTCGAAATAGACGAGCCGTTGCAAGCGCGAAGAGTGCATATCAAGTCATCTCGTGGAGCGACCATCCGAGCTTCTGAACAGTTCAATGAAATCGAGGCTCACGGATACGGTTTCCTCTTCATCGTCCGAGAGACAAACCATCCAATCACACTCGAAGGAATTTCATTCTCACACAGAAACGGAGCTGGCCTACTCGTCACACGAGCAGATGACGTTACGTTAAAACATGTCACATTCGTCGACAATAAACAGGGCGCCATAGTTGTCGAAAACGCAGACTTGAACATTGATTACCTTTATACGAAAGATAATGGAGGCCTTGCTATCCGAATCGAGAACTGGTTCGATGGGGACGCCTCATCCGTCACCGTACAACATGCGGCAATGACAGAAGAAACACCTATCGTCACGTCAACAGGCGGTTCAAAAATCGAACTCTCGTTGCCCGACGAATTTGTAGCACGCGAAGATCAGGTCACAAGAGAAACGCAGTGGGTCCGACAAGAAGGTATTTACAAGTTAAAACGAAACGGAACGACTGAGCGATTCACAAACATTGAGCAAGCGACCTCCTCTGTCGAGTCATTCAATCAAATCGTCATCAATGGAAAACACCCTGTCGCCAAGACGATTGAATTGTCAGAAGAAGTTGTGCTTCGTGGGGAACATAATGGGACGTTGACAGCGGCAAACGATTTTGATGGTGACGATTTGATCCAATTGAATCGCGGCTCTTATACAGGTTCAATCGAACAGTTAACTGTCGAAGGTGCGCCCCGTTACGGAATCAATATTATTAACAAAGGTGACGCCGTTCTAAAGAACGTCACTTCCCGTAACAACGGAGTCGGCGGCGTGATGGCGAATAGCTCACACGTCACCGCTTACGGACTGACTACAGAAGGAAACACAGAGTTCGGTGTCGGGATTGAAGTGATCGAAGACGCGTCAACGCGATCACACTTCTATTTTGATGGGGGCGAGTTAAAGGAACCGATCGCTGCGATTTCACACTCACATGCAAACGGAGCAAACGCCGACTTCATTGACTTTACGCATACGTTTGAAGAAGTGAAGGAAGGTGCGTTCACGAAATGGGTAAAGGCAAGGCAACAAGAAATTGAAGGAAATCAAGAATAAATGAATCAAATAGCCCTCGTTTCAGACAATCTGAAACGAGGGCTATTGCCTATGGCTTCTAACATATAACAAAAACCGCTGACACATGATGTGTCAGCGGTCCAAGATGGCTCCGTCCGAAGACGTTGCTCTATTTAACCCTAAGGGAGGGTCAGCAATTAATTACAGTTGGTGATCGATCAACTTGAATGTGTTTTCGACCGGACCTTCGAACTTCGATCCATCGTGCGAAAGAAGATCTTTGTTGACTGTAATGACGTTAGACTCTTTAGCTTTGTTGCTCAAAGTTCCGTCTGGGAGTTCGATTGTTACAGTTTCAAATCCAGCGATAGCATCTTCGTTTGAAACGCGGATAGAAGTTCCTGTCGGAAGCGTCTTACCGTTGATTGTGTATTGTGCTGGGTTTGTAGCATCACTGATTCCTGCAGTTTGTACACCTTCAGAGAATGTGAGCTTAACTGTGTCTTGACGCTCTTCGTTATCTTGACCAAGTACAGCAGTCAATTTGAATGGCGTGTTAGCAGCTGGTGATTTAGCAACTGTGAACGACTTCGTAGCCGAAGCAGCTGTGTTACCGACATCGTCAGAGATTGCACGAACAACGAGTGTCCATTCAGTCGATCCGCCACCATCAACAACAGCTTGTGGTGTGAGAGCGCCTTGTACGTTGCTCCACTCGACACGGAGGACGTTGTCCATACCGCTTGCGTTGTTAGAATAACTAGGTACAACACCATCGATTGTTACAGTCTTCCCATCTTTGTCTTTACCGATGAATTGAGCAGTTGTACGAGTAAGTGGACCTTGTTTTTGTGCAAGTGTGTTACCTGCATCATCTTGGTCTACAAGTTTAACCGGCTCGCTCATCGTGACATCGAAGAAGCGCGTCATATCTACACGGCTGATTTGCGAGATCACTGGGCTTGTCACATCTGGTGTGTTAAGCAGTGAACCTGCATAGTTCAAGTCGAGTGCAAGATCTTCGTTTTTAAGACCGTTCGCAATGTTAGTTGCGCTATCTTTAGCGACGAAGATACGGTAATCATCGTTGTAGTAGTTTTTGTTCGACGAACTCGTTTTGTAGATGCTTGTCCAGTCTTCAGTGAGCTCTACTACGTACTCAGTTGCTGAGACACGTGTAACTTCGTAAGGAACATTAGTTGTATCAACATATTTGCCGTTTACGAGGCGTTGAAGAACGAACTCAGAAGCAGCTACTGGCGCAACAGACTTATCAAACTTCACGCGGAACTGTTCTGGAGATTCAACAGAAACAGATGCAGTCGGTTTAGCTGGATCAGAAACGATGTCGAAGTACAAGTTTTGTGTCGATCCAAGGTTGTTGCGGTCAGTCGCATAAGCGAAGTCTGCGATTGAAGAGATCTGAACCGAGTGTTGGCCAGCTCCGAAGTACCCTGCTACAGATGTAGCTTTGCCTTCGTTGTAAGCTGCTTTAAGTGAAAGTGTTGCAAGATCACGGTTGTCAGCAAGTGTTACCGGGTTGTAGTCGCCGATTGCCACATCGAAGTGCGTGCCTTCAACGAAACGTCCATCAAGCAAGAAGTTTGCTCCCGCGATTGACTCAGAGAACTTCACTTTCAACGTGTTCAATCCTTCAGGTGCAACTGAAGTAGCTTCAGGCTTACGTGCGTCTGTAACAACGAACGATGCAGAAGACTTCGTCACTTTAGAGATTGAGTTAACTGTGTTAACTTCAACTTCAACGCGTGCGTTGTCAGTGAACGGTGTTGTCTTGTCAAGGATGACTTCCATTGCTTTCGGGTTACCTGCAACAGGTTTGAATCCTTTAACTTGGAACGACTTGCCATTTTGTGTGATTTCTACAGATTCTTCAGCACCATCAACGAGGAATGCGTGACGGTAAGCTTCACCTGCACCTGTTGGTACCGATGTAGTTTCGTTAGTACCTTTAACTTCTTTATAAAGGTATTTGCCATTCGACTGCTTAACGAAGTGATCGAGCGAAACCGCTTTATCAAAGAAGAGTGTGAAACGGTCAGCTTGGTTTGATTCAGCAGCGATGAGCGTTACAGTTTCTACGTTACCGTTAGAAGCAGTAGCGAACGTTACGTTGGCTGACCCAGCAACTTTACCGATAAGTGCTTTGTAGTCGCCTGAAGCTTCGATGATTTGCGCATCGATTTTTGAAGTGACGCCTGTGTTTGAGAACTCAGAAGTCAAGACTACAGTAGCTTTACCGTCTTGGATCGTCACGCGTTTCGAAGACAATGTTCCGAAAGTAGCGTTCAAGTCGAGAACGATGTTGTCTGCACCTGCGTCAACGCGGCCAGTAGCAACGTCAACAAGCTCAAGCATAACTTCTGTGTTGTCAGAACCGTTTGCAACAAGGCTAGATGATTTTGGTGTTACTTTAAGGTTCCACACTTCGTTTACAGCAAGTGATTTGAACGCTTTTGAACCGAAGTTTTTCGCTTCACCTTTAACCATGATGTTGTTAGCAGCTACGACATAGTCTTTAGCATAGTCAAGACCTGAAACTTCGAGAGTTACAGTTTTCTTGTCTGCTTTAAGAGTCGCGCTTGTAACGTTAGCATCAGCGATTGAGAAGTTAGCAGCTGATACAGCATCTACTTCTTGGTTAAGAGCTACTTCTACAGTTGTTTTACCCAAAGCTTTTGCAGAAGAGATTGCTCCAGCAGTATCTTTAACTGTGTAAGTCAAGAACGAAGTGATACGGTTACCGTTGTGGTTGTAAGAGATGAGGACTTTTTGCTCGCCTGCATCTTTCGTGTTGTAAGTTGAGCTCATTGTGAAACGCTCAGGAGCTTGTGTGTAAACTTTACCGTCGCGGTACATAACGCGAATCGATGGTTTTTCGAGTTCAGAACCAGCTTTTACTTCGCCAAGATCTTGATCGAAGATGTAAAGTGGGTAGTTACGAGCGTAAAGTTTTTTGATGTAAGTCTTGCCATCAGAACCTTGGCCTTTAATTGTCTGCCATGTGTTGATTGCAGTAACGAGGTGTTTGCCCCATTTGATTTCTACACCTTTAGGCGTGTTAAGCGCGAGCGCTTCTTTGAACTTGCCGCCGAGTACGACCTCAGCTTTAAGTTCTACTGTTGAAGTTGAAGCTTCTGCTGCCATTACCGGAGTAAGAGCTGCTGCCGTCACAGCAAGTGCTGCTGACGCTTTGACTAGCTTGAATGATTTCTTTGCCATCTTGTGTAAATCCTCCCTTTGGTATGTTGCGATTTTGCTCTACCAGCTTGCAAGCTACGCTCCCCCCACTAAACGATTCCATATGTATACGCCATTCGTTCGAACGACTTATCCAACCTGATCCTTTAGGTCTTGAGTTTCACTTAAACTGATAGGTATTTTTCAAGATGTGACTCTTGAACAATTTACCAAGTATGAACTTGGAAAACCTTACATCCATAATATACATAACGCTTCCAATCAGCACAAGCGTTTTTTTTGCAAAAATGGGAATAATTTTGAATTTTGGGGTTTGCGAGATAATTCAATATCACATTACCCACTTTTAAAAATGTCGAAAACCGTCGAAAAACGCCGATATAACGCCATTTCGACATTTTTCGATATGATTAATCCTTTAAATGTATTTAATTTTACTTTTATTCCCTCCTCATATAATTACCATGTCTAATTTTAGATTGTATCAAAATAAGGAATAAATTAACCCTTATTTTTACATTGACCAAACTTTTAAAACTGATTCAATAAGACTAGTTTGAAATTTGGGGAATACATTTTGACTAGTCCGGTTGCAAATTATACACAAAAAAAGCTACGAACCGGTTTGGTCCGTAGCTTATGAAAAACGTCTTTCTTCTATATTAGTAACCCGCGTATTGGAGCGATTGAATGAAGGCCCGTTTCTCGCCTCCGAGGAGCGCCCATTCGAATTCATACTCGTAGCCTTCGATGGTGATGACGATCCGGTTCTCTGGACGGACGTGTTGCTTAATGAACGCAATCATCTTCGCATCCGGAATGAACCAATACGTCTCGTCGACCGTTCCATCGTCGTACTCTATATAGTCGACATCGAACGGATCGATCGTATGGACGTACGATGCCGAACCGACACGGATACGGAGCTTCTCGAATTCGAGCGGCTCACCGTCTTCCGCATAGTACTGCAAGAGGAAGCCCATGCTCGCTTTCGTCGGGCGTTCGAAGAAGAACGGTGCGAACGTCTCGTTGTAACGAGTCGAACCATCCGCCGCGAACACTTCCTTATGAACGACGATACGATTTCCCTCTTCGTCACTGACACGGTGGAAGTTGTTGAAGAGTGCGTGTTGGACCGTGAGCGTCTCTGATGCGCTACGGTTGCCGGCACCGTCACGGACGACGAGCGACATCTTCTTGCCGAGCGGTTGTTTCGGGATCGGGAGAACGAACTTCCCTGTCGACATGACCGGGACCGTGTACGCTTTCCCGTCGATCGTCACGATGACCGTCGCGAGCGGCTCTGCCGTTCCGGCAATCCCGTTCGAAAGCGTCGTGACCGCTTGCGTGAGGCGCGCCTTGCTCGGTGCGACCTTATCCGCTACGACCGTCGATTTGACGAGTTCGCTGATCGCACCGTTCGCCGTCTTCGCCTGCGCCGTCAAGACGGTACCGACTTTTTGAAGCGCGATGACACGGCGGTAGTTCCCGTTCGCGTCGAACGAGCCGTTGAACGTGCTGCCCCCGACCGTCACAGTGACGGCGAGTCCTGGTGTACCTTTCACTTCGATCGCACGAGCCGAGTTATCGACTGGATTGATGACCGGTGCCGCCGGACGTGCCGCCGGGTCTTCCGCGACGATGACGCGTGTCACAGCGCTTGCGTTCCCGCTCGCATCGACTAAACGGACATCGATGACGCGGCCGACTGGTTGTGGGGACATCGTGAACACGGCTTCACCGTTCGTACGGATGACGCGCTCGTATGTTTTCCCAGCGACAAGGATTTCAGCTTTTGCACCGATCTCCCCTTGAATCGTGAGCGACGTCGACGTATGGAACGGTGCCGCTACGACCGGCGCAGCAGGTGCCGTCACGTCGGCGACAGTCGTCGTGTCTCCTTCAGCCGCGACGAACGTCGGTGTAAAGCCACCGATGACGAGTGTCCCGGCGAGGAAAAGCGCTAAGTATTTCGGTTGTTTCATTTTATGAATTCCTCCTAAATAATGTATCGAATTAGACAACAGCTTTATTTTAATGGATTTTTTTAAAAATAGGTACATAATTTTCTATTTTAGGTGCACATTTCTCTTCAGCACACAAAAAAACATCTCCATCGCTGGAGATGCCTGATCACGTCTCGTGAATCATCGTCGCTTGTCCGCCTTGCCAGAGCCACGTATCCTGGTCTTTCACGTACAAGTGCAGTGCCCAGAATCGGCCCTCGTAAGCGTTCGTCCCAAGGATGAACCGCTCCTCGAGCAACAGTTGCACGACGGCGAGCTCACCTTTGATCGTCTCGTCGAACGTCACCGTCTCTTGGGCGATCCATTGAATGGCGGCCGGGTCGACGAACTGATCTAAAAATGTCTCTTTATCGAACTGACGCCCGCTCGAGTCGACATAGCGGAATTCATCGTGCATGATGCCCCGCATCGCGTCAAGGTCGCCCGCCGTTTGAGACGCGGACCGGTCGTCAGAAAGTTGTTTCATGTTGAGTGTTTCCATAGCTGTACCTTCCTTTCACCGTACATCATAGCACAATTTCGTTCATTCGACCGAGCCGATTGCATCTGTCCTCGATCGCGTCCATCAGCGCGCCCCGGTGACGGTTCATTATGAATGGAGCATGATCAGCTTAAGTTCTTGGAATTTAATTTTCCCCGTCATCTCGTTCTCGATTGCCTATACATTCATCGGGAAACAGCAGACGGATCAGCAACTCTCGGATAGACCTTGACAATCTCACTTCATCCCGTTAAAGTAACGATAACATTATACGAACTCGCGATGAGAAAGAAGAGTAGCGCGAAGGAACGTCTCCAGAAAGCCGGTGGTCGATGCGAACCGGTGACGTGTCTCGCGTGAATGGGCTTTTGAGCGTTCAGACCGATACGTAGGCTCTGACGGGTCCTCCCGTTACCGAGGACAGCGAATGATCGTTCGCGATGAGTGGGGGGAACTCCCCCAACGAAGGTGGCACCACGGGTCTCCCGTCCTTCATGTCTATTTAGACATGTCGGGCGGGGGACTTTTTTATTTGGAGGAGGAGATTACATGGAACAACTGATCATCAACGGCGACGAACTGACCCCGGTGGCCATCTTCCACCGGTTGCAAGGAGAGCGGAAAATACTGCTCGAGAGCCGGGCTGAAGGCAAACACGGACGTTACTCGATCATCGCGGCAAATCCGGTCGAGACGATCCGTGTCGACGGCAACACCGTGACCGATGCAACGGGCACGACCCAGGCGGACGACCCGCTCGCCGTCTTATCCACATTGATCGAACGCGACACGGAAGACGCGCCCTACCCGTTCATCGGCGGCGCCGTCGGGTATATCGGCTACGACCTGCTGCGGACGTATGAGCCGATCCCGAACACGCCGACCGAGACGCGCGACTTGCCGGACGCGTTGTTCCAGCGCTATGAGACGGTCGTCTTATACGACCATCTCGAGGAGCGTGTCATCTTGATTGACACCGGCGACAGCGACGGAGCGGCCCGGCTCGAACAGTTGAAAATCGAGCTCGAGACGGCGAAGACGCATGAACTCGCGCCGGTCGTCCGAACGAGCGAACGGATCTTGACCGACAAGGACGCATTTATCGAGCGTGTCTTGAAAGCGAAAGAAGCAATCCTTGCCGGCGAGGTGTTCCAACTCGTGTTGTCGCAACGGATTGACGCGACGTTCACCGGTGACCCGTTCCACTTCTACCGGACGCTGCGAAAACTTAATCCGAGCCCGTACTTATTCTACATCGACCTCGGCGAAGCGATCGTCCTCGGGGCGTCGCCTGAGAGTCTCGTCCGTGTCGAAGGGAACCGCGTCTCGACGAACCCGATCGCCGGTACGCGCCCGCGCGGCAAGACCGTCGAAGAAGACATGCGCCACGCCGCCGACTTGATTGAAGACGAGAAAGAGCTGGCCGAACATCGGATGCTGCTTGACCTTGGCCGGAACGACATCGGCCGCGTCGCCAAAGTCGGCACCGTCACGATCCCGAAACAGATGGAAGTCGAGCGTTTCAAAAACGTCATGCATCTCGTCTCCGAAGTCGAAGGCGAACTGCGTGACGACTTGAACCCGATCGACGCACTTCGGGCCTGTCTCCCGGCCGGCACCGTCTCCGGGGCACCGAAGATTCGGGCGATGCAGCTGATCGATGAGCTCGAGACGGTGAAACGTGAAGTATACGCCGGGGCCGTCGGCTATCTCGACGTCCGGGGCGGCTTCGACTTCGCCCTCGCCATCCGGACGATGGTCGTCCAAAACGATACGGCGTACGTCCAAGCCGGGGCCGGCATTGTCTTTGACTCGGATCCGGTATCGGAATATGAAGAGACGCTGCATAAAGCCAAATCCCTGTTGGAGGTGTTCGCATGATTTTACTGATCGATAACTACGACTCGTTCACGTATAACGTCTATCAAGACGTCGCCCGGTTCAGCGATGTCTTGGTCGTCCGTAACGACGAGCTGACGGTCGATGAAATTCGCGCCCTTACCCCGTCCGGTATCATCATTTCACCTGGTCCAGGTGGTCCAGGTGACGCCGGTGTCTCCCTCGACGTCGTCCGGCAGCTGTCGGGACAGATCCCAATTCTCGGTGTCTGTCTCGGTCATCAAGTCATCGCCGAAGCGTTCGGCGGCACGGTCGGCCGGGCCCGTGAGGTCATGCACGGCAAGACGTCCGTGATCGAGACGACACCTGGTGCCTTGTTTGACGGCGAGCCGATGGACGTCATGCGCTATCACTCGCTCGTCGTCCAAGCGACGGAACTCGTCGTGACGGCAACGACTGCGGACGGTGTCATCATGGCGCTCGAGCATCCCGAACATCCGACGTACGGCGTCCAGTTCCACCCCGAGTCGATCGGGACACCGGACGGACGAGACCTGTTCGAACGGTTCGTCGCGATTTGTCACACAAAAAGACCGGGGAACGTGTCCTCGGTCTGAATGTCGAACTTCCGTACAATGATGAAGAAGTCTGATGCTACACATACGATGAATCATATGAACCAAGCGCGTCTTCGTTGAAATCGGAGATGCGCTTTTTCATGTCACTCACGTTCATAATTTGAAATATAACTCATCTATCCCTAAACATAGTCATACATTAAGAGAATGAGTATGTTTAATATTTTAAACTCATCATAAATAGGTTATATTATAGCTAAACATAGTCAAAAATTGATGAAATGAATATGTTTAATCAATTTTGATAATGAATGAGGGTGATTCTTATGCGAAATTACGATTATCAGTATTTAAGAAATCTCTCCTTGCCGATGGAGACCGTACGATTGATCGGCCACATCAATGAATACAAAGGCAAACAAGACCTGTATAAACAACAGGCGCCTCAAATTCTGAACACCTTGCGTGACGTGGCTGTCATCCAATCGACCAAGGCTTCCAATGCAATCGAGGGAATCGTCGTGACCGAGAGCCGCCTACACACCATCATGTCGAAGACCTCTGACCCGGCCGACCGCTCGGAAGCTGAAATTGCCGGATACCGGGATGTATTGAACTTGATTCATGCCTCAGCCCAGGACATCCCAATCAACCCGAACATATTGCTTCAGCTCCATAAAGAGCTCTACAAGTTTGTTCCGATTGAGGGCGGGAGATGGAAGAATGTCGATAATGAAATCAGTGAGACCTTCCCTGATGGCACGCGCCGGACGCGTTTCGTACCAGTCCCAGTCTTTGAGACCCCAGCGGCTGTCCAGGCCTTATGTGACAGTGTAAAAGAACGTCGGCAAAATGAAGACGTCGATTCGCTCATCTTGACGAGTATGTTCATCCTCGACTTTTTATCCATCCATCCGTTCAATGACGGGAACGGACGAATCGCCCGTCTTTTAACCTTGTTGATGCTCTATCAATTCGGCTTCGAGGTCGGTCGCTATATTAGTCTCGAGAAGATTGTCGAGGAACGAAAAGAAGATTACTATGAATCCCTACGATTGTCCTCAATCGATTGGCATGAGAATCAACAAGACCCTTTTCCATGGATTCATTATCTGTTGAGCGTGATTCTTGCCGCATATAAAGAGCTAGAAGATCGTGTAGGACTCGTCACGTCAGGAAGTCAAAGTAAGAGTAGTCGGATTAGACGATTCGTAGAAGGGAGAATCGTACCGTTTACCAAGTCGGATATCCGAAGCGCCTGCCCCGACATTAGTGAGGCGACCATCAACCGTGTCCTTCGGGAATTGCGGGATGAAGGGGAAATCGCTCCGTCTGGACTCGGCCGGAGTGCGAAATGGATTAAGCAATAATTCTTCCGAGACGTGTTTTTTAGTAAAGACCGTCAAAGTGAAAAGAATGTATGTATTGTTGGCTCTTTGTAATGCGACTCTCGAATGCCGAGGAACGCGGACTGATGAAAATCGAAGTGATTGAAGACCCAAGATTCATCGGTGATTTACACTATTATGTACACGTGGAAAATGAATATCAGATGGAGCTCTTTCTCGAGGATGTCCCGCCCAACTCAAAGAAATTGATTCGAAACGAAGGACGATTCTATGATTATTTATTAGAAGAATGGACTGATGTGAAAGGCTCAATTGAAGTATTCAATAATTTGAATTTAGGCATTCACCGTGAAGACAAGTGGTCAAACGATTGAACATAAAGGAGAATCAAAATGAATCTATTTGAATACATTAGCCTGTCTGCGACCGCATGGTTCATGGGCTTCTTCCCTATGTTCGAAATCTATTTAGCCATCCCGAGTACGATGTTACTCGGTCTCGACGGCGTCTCTGCCGTCCTTTGGGCCGGGCTTGGTAACTTCTTGCCGGTTCCTCTGCTCGCTTATTTTTACGATTGGCTTCATCGATTCAAACGTCTTAGTGGCTGGTTAGACCGCCTAGAGAAACACCGTTTTAGTCATTTAATGCGCGAACATGGCAGTTGGTCCATCATCCTCGTCACGCCTCTATTAGGATCATGGGTAGTTGGCGTGATTGGTCATTCGATTGGGATGAGGCGCTCTACACTTCTCATCTATTCAGCCATCAGTATATTCGGGTATGGCGTGTTAATAGCTTGGCTCACCTCAAAAGGGATCGAGTTCACAATCTGAGGCATGCCTGACGTCCATAGCAAATGAAAAAGAGTGCTGACTCATTCTGTTTTCGAATGAATCGGCACCCTTTTTTTGATTGCACGAGATTGCTCAATCGTTATCCTTTGCCTGAAGAAGAGATCGTGTTTTTGTCTCTTTCTGCTAAAAACTCATCCAACTGAAAGTCATGCTTGTCGAGCATAATTTGATCGCGTGCGATGCCTCGCTCACGTAGTGTCGCGATCGTCTCCCGCAAGAAGTCGTCGCTCCCAACGATGTAATACAAACCATCCTGATCGGTCGCGAGCATCTCGACCGCCGCGTAATAATCTGAACGATTGGCGACAAACTCTGCCGTGAAGCTGTTTGATGACGTAAATACGTCGTTGAATAGATAGTTCGCTGACGTGTCGACGTTCAACGAATGGAGATGCGGGATACCTGCCCCATTCTGTAAGTATTCGAGTACGATCGGGCGGAACGTCGCGAGCCCGACGCCAGCCGACAGCAGGTAGACGTTCTTCCCGTCACGCTGGAGCGGGACGTTCGAATGTGTCTTGAAGATGGCGACTTGTTCGCCAATCTTCATATCACGCAAGATCGACTTGAACTCGGAGCACTCTCGCTTGATCCGTGTCGTGATACCGATCGCGCCTTCACGCGGCAACGTCGAGATCGACATGTGGCGAATCAAGCTCCGGTTCGGTCTGTCTTCTTTGTTGAACCCTTCTAAAGCGAAGTGGGTATGCGCCCCCTCGTCCCACGTGAAGCCGTCGGGCAGCTCGAGTTGGAACGTGTATGTATCCGGCGCTTCGTTCACGATTTTCAGGATTGGCGTCCAGTAAATTTGCATCGTCGTCACTCCTTCCTTCTATTAATAGACCGCAATCGGTCCGTATGGTCCTTGAATGATTTCAAGCTTCGTCTCGAAGATATCGGATAGCGTCTCGGCGACCATGATCTCATCAACCGTACCGAAGGCGGCGATCTTGCCGTCTTTCATCGCACAAATCCGGTCCGAGTACTTGGCCGCGAAGTTGATGTCGTGGAGCACGGTGACGATCGTCCGGCCGAACTCGTCGGCGACGTGGCGCAAGTACTCCATCATCTGGACCGAGCGGGCGATGTCCAAGTTGTTGAGTGGCTCGTCGAGCAACACGTATTCCGTCTCCTGACAGAGCACCATCGCGACGTAAGCGCGTTGGCGCTGACCGCCCGACAGTTCATCGAGGTAACGGTGCTCCAAACTCGTCAAGTCGAGGAAGTCGATATATTTCGAGATGATGCGCTCGTCCTCTTGCGTCAACCGCCCTTTTGAGTACGGGAAACGGCCGAACCCGGCGAGTTGTCGTACGGTGAGACGCGTCACGAAATGGTTCTCTTGCCGTAAGATCGTGATGATTTTCGCCAAGTCTTTCGATTTCGTGCTCGACACGTCCATCCCTGCGACTTGGATCTGTCCTTCGTCCAAGTTGAGCAGACGGCCAATCATCATGAGCGTCGTCGACTTGCCGGCCCCGTTCGGACCAATCAACGACGTGAATCCAGCTTTCGGGATTTGAAGGTCGAGCGGCCCGATCTGGACGTCGTCCGTATACGATTTTTTTACTTGCTCGATTTGTATCATAGGGACCCCTTCCTTAATATCACCGCTAAGAAAATCACACCGCCGAACAATTCGATGATGACGGACACGACACTCGGTGCATTGAAAATGTGATAAATAAAAAAATATGCGCTCGTCAGTACGAAGAAGCCAAGCGCGAACGCCATCGGGAAGACGTATTTATGGTCATACGTCGCCGCGACCTGATAACTGAGCGTCGCGACCAAGAAGCCGAAGAACGTCAGCGGTCCGATCAAGGCCGTCGACACTGACATTAAGAGCGAGATGAGTATAAGCGTATAGATGACGCTTTGGCGATGGTTCACCCCGAACGACGTCGCCATGTCTTTCCCGAGCGCGACGATGTTCAACTGGTTCGAGAACAAGTAAAGCAAGACACCGACGACCACAACGATCGGGATGACGATTGGGAAGTAGGCGGCGTCCGCATTCGTCACCGAACCGAACAGACGCGCCTGCAACAGATCAAACTCGGACGGTGCGAGCATGCGGCGCATGAACGTCGACACCGAGTTCAACCCGGTCCCGATGATGATCCCGATGAGGAGCATCAGTTGGAGGTTGGCGTATTTTCCCGATAACAGCCAGCCGTACAACAGAAGACTCATCAGCACCATGACGGCAACTTGGCTCAAAAACGCACCCGTCCCGCTGAAACCGACCAAAGCCCCAGCCCCGAAGAAGAAGATCATACTCGTTTGAATCGTTGAATAGAGCGCGTCAAACCCGAGTAAGGACGGAGTGATGATGCGGTTGTTCGTCACCGAGTGAAACGCGACGGTCGCGAGACTTTGACAAAGTGCCGCAATCGCCATCGTGATGACGGCGACGACACGGCGCTCGACGACCGGCATGAATGACGGTGAGTCGAACGGGACCGGATTGTTATAGACGAGAAGACCGAACGCGCATAACAGACCCCCAATAATGAAAGCGATGAGGAACACCCAATAGCGGCGTTCTTCTTTTTTTGAGCGAAACGCAGACGCGCTCCGCTCTTTCCCGCTTAGCGGACGAACGTCTTCTTCGTAAGTTTCTCTCTCCATGACCGTACTCATCGTACACCTCCCGTCTTCCGTTGTCGCAACAGAATCGCGATGAACACGACCGAGCCGACCGTCCCGAGAATGAGTGACACCGGCAACTCGAACGGCATGATGATCGTCCGGGAGATCAAGTCACTGACAAGGATCGCCCCCATCCCGATGACACACACCCACGGCAAGTTGCTGCGGAGGTCGTCACCGCGGAACATCGAAACGAGGTTCGGGACGATCAAGCCGAGGAATGGCAAGTTACCGATGACGGTCGCGACGACCCCGACCGATAACGCAATCAAGCCGGTTGCGATCAACATCAATAAGTTGTAGTTGACGCCAAGGCTCGTCGCAATATCTTCCCCGAGTCCGACGAGCGTCAACCGGTTCGCGAGTAAGAAAATAAAGAACGTGGCGATGATGATGAGCCATAAGTATTCATAACGTCCGACTTGGACCGAGGCGAACGAGCCGACGAACCAGCCTTCGAGCGTCTGGCTAGCCCGGAAGAACAATCCAAGAAACGTCGACACGGCCGAGACGACCGCCCCGAGCATGAGTCCGATAATCGGGACGATTAAGGACGAACGAAGTTTGACCGACCGTAAAAACCAAAAGAATACCATCGTTCCGATAAACGAGAATACGATTGCTCCCGTCATACGCATCATGAGTGACGGTGCCGGGACTAACAAGTAGACTGCCAACAACCCGAGACCAGCCCATTCAATCGTGCCGGTCGTCGTCGGTTCGACCAATCGGTTTTGCGTGATCAACTGCATAACGAGCCCCGCCATCGCCATTGCGGCACCAGTCAACATGAGCGCGACCGTCCGCGGGACCCGCGTGATCCAAAACATATCGAAGCCGTCCGCTTTACTAATGTCGTATACACCGGTGAAGAGCGATAGAATCGCAAGCATCAGGACGACGAGCATGGCAAAGATGAACGACTTCGTCCAAATGTTAGAAAAGGAGGGTTGAGCACTCGTCTCAACCCTGTCTAGTATTGGATTTTGCACAACGTGACCCCGTTACTTCGCGAGCGCTTTTGCGACGCTCTCAAAGAATTCCGAGTACGTTTGAATCGATTCGTTCAAGTACGTGTCTTTCGGTGTGTAGACGATTTGGTCTTCCTTGACGGCTGTCGTCTTTTGAAGTGCAGGTGCGTTATCGATGACGTCTTCAGCCGGGACTGCGCCTTCCGCGTCAGCGAGCGGTGCGTCGCGGTCAAGTACGAACAACCAGTCCGGGTTGCTCTCGGCGATCGCTTCGACCGATACTTCGTCGCCTTGGTGGTCGCCTGTCGTCTTCTCGACTTCTAGTGCTGGCACCCAGCCGAAGATGTCGTACATCGGTCCGAATACGCGGCCGCTGATCGGCGCTGAGAACCCGATGTCTCCGCCCGAGACGATGACCGACATGATTGATGCTTTACCGTCGTAAGCCGTTTTCGCGTCTTCGATCGACTTGTCGAGGTCAGCGACCATGTCTTCCGCTTCTTCGTTTTTGTCGAAGATTTGACCGAGCGTGAGCGTCGTGTCTTCAAGTCCTTGGACTAAAATCTCACCCGGTGTGCCTGAATCTTCTGGAAGTTCGATGTTCAAGTCGATGACGGCCGCATTCGGGACCAACTTTTTGATGTCCTCGTAGTAGTCGGCGAAACGTTGACCGACGATGACGACGTCCGGATCGACTCCGGCGATCGCTTCTAAGTTCGGCTCGAAGTGCATGCCGACGTCGACGATGTCTTCGTCTTTGACGTATGGTGACTCAGCCGGCATCAAGCCGACCGGCGCCGCCGCGAGTTCGACGTCCCACTCTGCGAGCGTCTCGAACGTCCGGTTGTCGAGTGCGACGACCGTCTCCGGGTTGACCGGTACTTCGATCTTGCCATGGGCGTCCGTGATCTCGACCGTCTTCGGTGTCGCTTCCGCTTCCGCGTTGCCCGTATTTTTCGCCTCATTCTCGTTCCCGCACGCCGCGAGTAACAAGACGAGCGATGTCGCCATGATTGATGCTTTCAATTTCCCCACTTTTTCCATCTCCCTATATGTATTGAGTACGCTGACAACCTTCTCAATCGAACGGCATCCCGGTTGTTGATTTTGTCTATGTAAGTCACAGGAATACTTTCTCATTGATAATGATTATCATTGTCGTTTTCATTGAGAAGCATAGCAAACAAAAAAAGGATGCGCAATGCTAAATTTTCAAAAAGAGATTGGTAATATTTTTCCTACTATCTAACGCAAAATAAAAAGAAAGTGGTGCTCGACCACTTTCTGAAAGGTTAGGTTTCAGGTTCTCTTGTCTCGTTTTCGTTTGAGAATGCTGTAGATATTTGATCATTTTCCTAAGCTTCTGTGTTTGCGTTCCCTTGTTCTGTCGACACCCGTATATATCTCGGCACAGTTGCGATCGGACTCATCGTGCTCGGTGTCATCGTCATGAATTTCGGGAAAACGAATACGGTACACGGCTAACGTTTTTAGAAAGGAGTGATGCGAATGCTCGCACCATTGATCGAAGAGAAAGAACGCCTTTTATTGACGACGGAAGTTCGGACATCGCCCGAGCGGTTGCGTGAACTGTTGACCGAAGATTTCTTTGAAATCGGGAGTTCCGGTCGCGTCTTATACAAAGAAGACGACACGAATACGATGGACCTTGGAGAGATTGACATCACACTGTCCGACTTCAACCTCGAAGTCATCCGCGACGATGTCGTGCTCGCTACGTATCGAACCGAGAATCACGCGACTGAGAAGACCGCTCTCCGCAGCTCGATTTGGGTCAGGATTGACGGCGTATGGAAAATGCGATTCCATCAAGGGACACCTGCACAATAACGATAGATAGGGCGCGCCGATTTAAGCGCCCCCTTTTTTTCTATTCACCCTACCCTTTATTTTACTCACCCGCCTTGTCCGGATGTCCTATAATTCACGTATGAATGACACCAAAAGAGAGGGTCGACAAAATTGAATACATATAGCACACGCAATCACTTTGAACCGGTCATGCGACGACCGAGAGCCACGTTAGAAGAGAAGTTAGCGCTTATGGAGTCACGCCGAAAGAAATTGATGTTCGAGCCGACGATCCCGCTCGATGCCATCCGTAAAAAGAAACCGACCATCACCGTCACGTTCTCCGTCGGTGGCTTCGGTGTCCACAACGAGTCCACGTTGACGTTCTTTGAAGACGGGTCGGTCAAACGAGAAGTGATTTGGCGCGAAGATTACGACTTGAGCGTAGCAATCCCAAGCTCAGGTTGGTACGAAAAGGAGGATGCGATACGCGTCCACGAACGATTCGTCGCCCTCTCCTCACATCGTTGGCCTGAAGTGTTTGAAGAAAAAGGATATTACACCACCGATGGGACGCAGTGGAGCCTTGTTGTGAAACGTCACGGGAAACTGATCCATCAGCATTCCGGCAGCAACGCCTACCCATCGAGCTGGAAAGCCGTCACGGAACTGTTCGGCATCTCGTGAACCGACAAAGGGAGCACCCACTTGGGCGCTCCCTTTTCTCATATCGCCTGAATCATCTCGACCCGATTGCCGAACGGGTCGCGGAACTCGAACCGGTCAAATCCAGGGATTGGAATCCCTTCAATCCGCTCGATTCCTTCTGCTTCGAGTTTCCGTCCCCATTCCGCTAGATCAGTCACCGTATAGGCGACATGTGCTTTCGTTTTCAGCCGATCGACCCCGTCCTCGGTACCGACATGGACGCTTTGGTCGCCGACTTGAAGCCAAAACCCGCCTCGTCCTTGAAGCGACTCCGGTTTGTCGATTTCATTCAAGCCGAGCATATCGCAATAAAACGCGCGTGCCCTCGCTTCTTCACCTTTTGGGATCGTGATTTGGACGTGATGGATGCCTGTGATCATGTCGTTTTCCCCTTCCGATACGTCAATCCGATGAACTGCAGTTTTTGGTTAAACAAGCGTGGATACGACATATAGCCGACCATGACGGCTGAGATCGTCGCCGTCGTCAAAATGAGGAACAAGATGAGCAGTTGGTACAACACCGCCTCCATCGGGTCGGCGCCGCCGATGATGAGACCGCTCATCATGCCCGGAAGCTGGACGAGCCCCATCGTCTTTTGCGCCTCGACGGTCGGGATCATACTCGTCCGGATGGCGTTCTTCAAGCTCCGCTCGATTGCGATTTTCGGTGCCCCGCCCATCGACAGGATGAGCTCGATGACCTCGTCGCTTCGTTCGACCTCGTCTTTGAACTTGTTCAAAAACAGGAGTGACAACACCATACAGTTGCCAATGACCATACCGCTGATCGGAATGATTTTCTCCGGCTCGAACGGGATGATGCCGAGCCCGAGCATGAGCCCCATCGTCAGCGATTCAACCGTGACGAGCGTGAGGACGATCATCCAGGTGATGCCAGGGATGCCGTCCCCTTTTTTGATGATGTTTTGCGTCGCCGCGCCAATCATGAGGAGGATCATTAGCAGCATGAACACCGGGGTATCGCTCTCGAAGACGAACGTCAAAATGTAGCCGATCAACAACAGTTGAATGATCGAGCGTACCGTCGCGATGACGATGTCACGCTCGAGACCGAGCTTCAAAAACAACGCCAACCCGAGCGGAATCGCCACAAAAATCAAGGAAGTCATCAGTTCGATGAACGTCATAGCTCTTCCCCCCTGACGAAACGTCCGATCATCGGATTGTCCGACTCGTCGATGAACGACGCGTCTCCGAACTCAATCAATTCCCCGTTCCGTAAAAACCACATGTCGTCACTGACCCGTCTCGCTTGATCGAGGTCGTGGGTGATCCAAATGACGGTGACCCCGAAATCTTTTTGAAGTCGCACGATCAAATGCTCGATCTCTTTCACCGTCCGGTAGTCGAGGCTCGACGTGATCTCATCTAACAGCAAGACGTCCGGTTTATTGACGAGCGTCCGGGCGATGGCGACCCGGCTCCGCTCCCCGCCCGACAACGTCTTGATCGGTTGGTCGAGCGAGATGCCGTCCAAGTCGACTTTTCCGAGCAGCTCTGTCGCTTTATCCCGGTCGAGCGTCTCCCCGAAAATCACTTTCGGCAAATTCAAATTGTCGTACACCGTCCCGTCGATCATCGGGGCGCTTTGGAACGCCATGCCGATCTGTTTCCGGAGCGCGATGACATCGATATCGCGGATGTTCTCGCCTTTGAAATAAATGTCGCCCGCGTCCGGCGACAGTAGCCCGTTAATATGCTTCAGGCACGTCGTCTTGCCGGCGCCGCTCGGTCCGACGAACGTCGTGATCCGGCCTTCGCGGAAGTAGCCGGTGATGTTATGTAGGATGTCGTTATGACTGACCCCAATGAATTCGATAATGTGCATGTGCCTTCAATCCTTTCTCGATCCGATCCCTATTTACTGAAAGTTAGACACGTCGTCGACCACGACATCACCGTTTGAATCAAGTAACGGCGTGATGCCACCACCCGTCCCGACCCATGTCTGGATGTAGTTGACACCGGTCGCTGTGTCGACGAGTACCATAACTTGGCCAAGTTCCGGCAACTGTTCCGTCAATTTGACTTGGAAACGCGTCGCCCTTGTCACTTCCTCGTCTGTTTTTTTCTTGAATAACATGACATCCCGCCTTCCTACTGTTAACTGTACGCAACATGACCCTCGGTTTCAATGAATGCGATATCTCCAAGGCTGACAAATCCTTAACCCGTTCATTTTTGTTTAATATGACTACAAAAAAACACGCCAGGTTTCGGCGTGTTTTCAAGCGTAGCTCCGTTCGATGACAAAACTTGTCTTGTCCCCTCGGAAATATGAACGTGAGTACTCGATCGTTTTTCCTGACGCGTCCTCGGTCACCGTCTCGATATAAAAGCACGGCGTCCCGAGCGGACAGTCGAGAAGATCGCTTATCCGCTCATCGGCGAGCGCGATCTCGAGCGCCTCGGTCGTCTTGGCGACGTGGACGTCGTGGACTTCCGCTAGCGTCTGGAACAGCGAGTGCTCGGCCTGGTCTTTCGTGATACCCGGCGCGATCTGCCACGGGATGAACGAGACCTCGTACTGCGTCGGCTCCCCGTCGGCGTGACGGATCCGTTCGATCTTTTGGATTGGTGCTTGTTCGTCGACCGTGAATACGTCGGCGAGCTGGGCGTTCGCCGAGACGACCGACAAGTCGATGAGCGACACTTGGCCGCGCTTGCCTTGGACGGCGAGCTGGGCCGCGTAATTGTTCGGCGTATGCGATAACGTCTGCCGGACTTTCTTCCCGGCGACGAACGTGCCGCGCCCTTGCTGGCGGACGAGATAGCCTTCCGTCGTCAACTGGTTGAGCGCGCCGCGGACCGTCGTCCGGCTGACGTCGAACTCTTCGCATAACGCGTACTCGGTCGGGAATTTCTCGCCTTCTGTATAATGCCCGCTCTTGATGCGGGACAATAACTCTTCTTTGATGGCTGTTTGAAGCGTCGACTGCGACATTCTGTCACCCCTTTGTGTCATCCTTCTTTCCTTTATTCTGATACAGCAAACATACAAATGCAAATACAAAAAACAATTTGTATTATTTGTACTTTTTATATTGCGACAAGTTGTACTATTTGTTATATTTGTTACAACAAAAAGAAATCGCTTTCACAAGGAGGAGTTGGCACTATGGCAGTCAAGGTCGTCATCATCGGTGGAGGTTCGAGTTATACCCCCGAAATCATTGAAGGTTTGATCCAGCGGCAAGCGACGTTTCCGGTTCGGGAGATCGTTCTTGTCGACATCGAGGAAGGAAGAGACAAATTAGACATCGTCGGCCGTCTCGCCGAACGGATGATTCAAAAGGCAGGCGCAGACATCAGACTCAGTTGGACGCTCGACCGGAAAGCCGCACTTGTTGGCGCCGACTTCGTCTCGACGCAGATCCGCGTCGGTGGACTGAAAGCCCGCGCCTTGGATGAACGCATCCCGCTCAAGCACGGCTTCATCGGGCAAGAGACGAACGGTGCCGGTGGCTTGTTCAAAGCGTTCCGGACGATCCCGGTCCTCGTCGAGCTCGCTAATGAGATGGCGGAGATTTGCCCGGACGCGTGGCTCGTCAACTTCACGAACCCGGCCGGTATCGTCACCGAGGCCGTCTTGCAGCACTCGGCCCACAAAAAAGTCATCGGCGTCTGCAACATCCCGTTCAACATGCGCAACTCGGTCGCTGAGATTTTAGACACGCCGGTCGAACGTGTCGCCATCGAATTCATCGGACTCAACCATTTCGTGTTCGGCCGCCACGTCTGGGTCGACGGCGTCGATCGTACGGACGACGTACTCGCGTCACTGAACGCCGGCACCGACTACTCGCCGGCGAACATCGTCGGGCTCGGTTGGAGCGAGTCGTTCTTGAAATCGCTCCGCATGTTGCCGAACCCGTACCATCAATACTATTTCCAAACGGCGGACGTACTCGCGAAAGATCTAGCGGTGTATGAACAGAACGGCACGCGCGCCGAGGTCGTCCAGCAAGTCGAGGCGCAACTGTTCGAGAAATACAAAGACGTCGAACTCGACGTGAAGCCTGTTGAGCTCGAACAGCGCGGCGGCGCCTATTATTCCGACGCCGCCTGCAACTTGATGGACTCGATCTACAACGACCGCGGTGATATCCAGACTGTGAACACACTGAACCGCGGCGCGATTCGCGATTTACCGGACGACGCCGTCATCGAAGTGAACGCCGTCATCACGAAGGCTGGTCCACGTCCGATTTCAATCGGTGCGTTACCGCTCCCGATCAAAGGACTCATCACTAATTTGAAGACGTTTGAACAGCTCGCCATCCGCGCAGCGATGTCCGGCTCATACAACGACGCCTACCTCGCCTGCCTGATGAACCCGCTCATCCAAGATGAGAAGAAAATCGATGTGCTCTTGCGAGATTTGTTCGACGCGCACGAAGCGTACTTACCCCAATTCAAGAAGGAGGTTTACTCATGAACAAGTTTATCGAAATCGCTGGGCGCATCGGCTCCCAGCGACACTTAGTCGCCATCCGTGACGGCTTCGTCTCCGTCATGCCGCTCATCATCGTCGGTTCGCTCGCTGTCCTCATTAACAACTTCCCGGCCATCAATTTAGGTGGCCTCTCGCTCGACTTCGTCGGCATGATGAACAATGCGTTCGGCGAAGGCAGCTGGCAAGGACTTGGCGGCAACATTTGGACGGCCTCGTTCGCCATACTCGGGCTGCTCGTCGCTTTCTCGATCGGATATAACTTGGCCCGGTCGTACGGGGTCGATGGACTCGCCGCCGGTATTTTATCGGTCGCGTCATACATCATGCTCGTGCCGGTCACAGAAGACTGGGGCTTAAACTTCGCTTGGCTCGGTGCCCAAGGATTATTCGTCGCCATCATCGTCTCGATCGCGGTCACCGAACTGTTCCGTTACCTCATCAACACGAAACTGACGATCAAGATGCCGGAAGGCGTACCGGGTGGGGTCACCCGTTCGTTCCAAGCACTCATCCCGTCGATGCTCATCTTGACGCTCGTCGCCGGAGTTCAACTGTTCATGACACTCCAAGTCGAGCTCAGCATTTTTGAAGTCATCTTCAAAGTCATCCAGCAACCGCTTCAAGGGTTCGGCGACTCGCTCGCGGCCGGTCTCGTCATCGCCTTCTTGAACCATATCCTTTGGTTCTTCGGACTTCACGGCACGAACATCATCGGTTCGGTCATCGAGCCGATCTATCTCCCGCTCATCGAGCAAAACTTGGCCGCGTTCCAAGCAGGTGTGTCGGCTTATGATGTCCCGTACACAGTGACTAAACCGTTTCTCGATTCATTCGTCTTCATGGGCGGATCAGGTACGACGTTCGCCCTGCTTCTCGCCATCTTCATCGTCGTCCGCAAACAGCGCAACCACCCGTACCACCAAGTTGCGAAACTGTCGGCTCCGGCCGGACTGTTCAACATTAACGAACCGGTCATCTTCGGTCTCCCGATCGTGTTGAACCCGGTCATGTTGATCCCGTTCATCTTGGTGCCGGTCACGCTCACGATCGTATCGTACGTCGCCCTCTCAACGGGCATGGTACCGAAGACGGTCGCCATCGTGCCATGGACGACGCCACCAATCATCAGCGGTTACCTCGTCACCGGCGGTAGCGTCCGCGGCGTCTTGCTTCAACTCGTCAACTTGACGATCGCGACGGCGATGTATATCCCGTTCGTCATGGCAGGGGCGAAAGCGATGACGGCCGAAATCAATAAAAATAAAGCAGAAGTCAACGAAGGAGAGAAAATCAGTTGAAGACAGAAAGCATCCAACAATTATCGTTCATGATCATCTTACACGCCGGAAACGCCCGCTCGTCGGCGTTCGAGGCGATTGCCGCCGCCAAACGCGGCGAAGGTGAACTCGCCGAAGCGAAAATGAAAGAAGCGGATGAGGCGTTTTTAGAAGCCCACAAGCTTCAAACCGAACTGTTGCAGGAAGAGGCACGCGGTGCGACGAGCGACATGAGCGTCCTGCTCGTCCACGCCCAAGATCACTTGATGACGGCAATGACCGTCAAAGAACTTGCGATCGAGATGGTCGACATGATCACTCGACTCAACCAATTGGAGGAACTGAAATGAACATCTTACTCGTCTGCTCGGCCGGTATGTCGACATCGATCCTTGTTGAAAAAATGCGCACCGAGGCCGCAGCACGTGGCTTGGACGCGACAATCGATGCCATCCCGGAATCGCGCTTGAAAGAACAAACGAACGTCGACGTCATCTTGATCGGACCACAAGTCCGCTACCTCGAAGGCAAGATCAAAGCATCCGTCACGGTACCGGTCGCCGTCATCGACAATATGGCTTACGGGCTCATGAAAGGCGACCAAGTGCTCGACCAAGCGCTCGGTCTCGTGCAAAATGCATAAGACGCACGTCTTGATCAACGCCGACGACTTCGGATTGACGACCGGCGTGAACCGGGGCATCATCGACAGTCACGTCCACGGCATCGTCAATTCGGCGACACTTATGATGAACGGCTATGCCGTCGATGAAGCCGTCGCGCTCGCAAAACTTCATCCCGCCTTACACGTCGGCGTGCACCTCGCCTTGACGTGGGGACGGCCGCTCGCAAAGACAAGTACACCGCTCACGAAAGAAGACGGGACGTTCCGCTACACGAACCGGTTTCTGACGGAAGCGGCACCCGACCCTGAGCTCGTCTACCTCGAGTGGAAAGCGCAAATCGACGCGTTCCGCGCGACGGGACTGTCGCTCCATCACCTCGACAGCCATCATCACGTCCATGGCTGGCCGGCGATCCAAGACGTCATCGTCCGTCTCGCCGAAGAATATGGCACGACGTTTCGGGCCTTAACGACACTCGATGCACGACGGGACTTGTGGGTGACCGAGCGGTTCAGTGACCAGTTCTACGGCGATGGTGTGTCTCGGGCAACGCTCGACGCAATTCAACCAGGCGACTCGATCGAGGTCATGGTCCACCCGGCCGACATCGATGAGATTTTACCAAGCGTCACGTCTTACCTCGTGCAACGCTTACTGGAAAAGCAGCTATTGATCGACTATGAGCGCCCTGATTGGTGGGTGTAGAAAAAGAGAGTTGTTCACCGTTTGCCGGCGAACAACTCTCTTTTCTGTTCGTAGATTAACCAGGTAGACCTCTTTCTTGTCTACTCATGTCTTCGATCACAATATCGTAAATCTCACCTAGCGACGCACAATATTTAACGAGATCCCACGGTTCGTTCGTGTGAAAATGAATCTTGATTAGATTTTCGTCCCCGACTGCCAACAAACAATCTCCCGCGAAGCTTGTGTTGATGTACTCAAATATCGCATCTTCGGACAGTTGTTCCCCTTCGATCAACAGTTGTGTATCATATTTGAATTCTATCATCTTGTTCACCTCGCATTTCAATGGATAGACTGCAAAGAATGTAATGGTTACTATCTAGTGCTAGATTATCTCTTTTCGTCCCGATTGGCAAATCAGCCGTCGCTCTTCAAACTTCTAAAGGTTGAACTGGCGTTGGATCTGTCGCGCGACCGTTTCGGCATCAAGGTCCGTGTTATTAATCCGCAAATAGTTGTCGACATCGATCTCCCCGTCACGCGAGTTCAAGCGGTACATCGTCGCCGTCTGCTTCAATTCGGCCTCGGACCAAGCGATATCCCGTTTCGTCGGCTTATGTGCCAGCCGGTTCTCGGTCGTGTTCCGGGCGAGCCGCTCCTCGATGTCCGCTTCGAGTTCGACGTAGTAGACGTCCGCCCCGTGCGACTCGAACAGTTCCGCCACTCCTTCGATGTACGTCCGGTCTTCTTCCATATCAAACGCCCAGACGAACGTGAAGATCAAGCCGGGCTGATCGCTTTTCGCGACCGCTTCGAATAACTCGTGCCGAAACAGTTGGACGAGCCGGCGCCCCTCGTCCGTCCCGTAATCAAAGAACGGGCTGACGAGATCGATCGTCATATGGTTATGCAGTAACTTCAACCCTGTCTGCTTCGCAAGCTCCTGTCCGACCGTCATCTTGCCGACAGCTTGTGGACCAATCAGTATGACAAGCTTCATTCTTCCCCCGTCCTTTATCCATTTCTTGCTAGCATACCATACGGCTCGAGTCCTCGAGTAGGAAGAGCGAAAAGCGAGCGACATGAGACGTCACTCGCTACTTTTTATTGTTCGAACGCCCGGCGCAATACTTCTTCTTCCTCGGCGTGACCTAAGTTCCGATTGACGACGCGCTCGATGTCGATGTCGAGTTCGTCTTTCAACAAGTTGGCACTCCGGTCTTGCCCGATGATGACGACATCGCTCCATTTGTGCTTCTTGTGCAGCGAGCGAATCTCACCGGCGACGTCGCGATAAAATTGTCGGACTTGTTTTTCTTTCCGGCTGTCGAATTGGTCGACTTGACTACTCGACGATGCATGTCCACCAGCTCCGCGGCCTTGGTACCGTCTCCATTGATCGGTGTCTAAATCAAGATCGAATACGACGATGTCTTCGACTTCACCGAGCCGCGTATCGTACACCGTGATGCTGTCGAGTTGAGCCAACAAGATGCCCGTGTTCGGGAATTCAGCGTCAAGTTTCTCGATTTGATCCAAATTCGGCTTGTCGCCGTAATGGAAATCATTGTCGACATCGAGTTGCAGGAAGTGGAGCTCGAACAAGCCATCGTTTCCTTCCGCGAACAAGACGATACTGCGCAACAGCTTATGTTCGTTGCCCATAATCTCACGCTCGGCCCGTTCCCGGACGCCCTTGAACGCTTTCAACTTCGCCTCGTCCCCGCTCTTGATTTCTTGCTCGAGTCGGCGCAGCTCATTCTTCAAATGAATCTCCCACTTGTCGCGTTCGCTCGGCTTCGTACTTAAGTAGAGACTCAGTACGCCTGCCTCCGCGTTATGCAGCTGCTTGATGTTCCCTAGTTCTGTCGATAATGCCATGTCGTTCCCTCCTTAGTAGATGAAAGCAACAAGATACCGGTGATAAACACAGACATGATTGCGACCATTGAATAATTGTCTTGTATCCTTCTAACAACTTCCTCATCCGTTGTTCGACATATCATTTAATGGTTTCGCTAGACAAGTTCCCGCCGTAGACATAAAGAATGATGTTGGCACTAGACTGGTCAGCTGTTTTAGATGTTTTCAACCTTTCTCGGAGACAATTTAGACGTGGTGATCCCTTTCAATCGGAAGCTTCGACAGTTTGCGTAGCGCGTATAGTTTTTGCAAGTTGAGGAACGTGACTTTCAGGACGGCATAGAACGGGACGGCGAGCAACATGCCGACGATACCGGCGAGGCGTCCCGCGACGAGCAGGACAAGGGTGATGGTGATGGGATGGACACGGAGTGACTTACCTTGGACGAGCGGTGAGATGATGTTGGCGTCAAGTTGTTGGACGATGGTGATGGCGATGATGACGTAGAGCGCTTTGACCGGTTCGTCGATGAACGCAATCAGAACGGCGGGTGCGGCCCCGAGAAACGGACCGAAGTAAGGGATGATGTTCGTTGCGAAAATGAACAGACCGAGCGGCAGGAAGAACGGGACGTCGAGCAGCCAAAGAGCGATTGTCGCGAAGAAGCCGACGAACGTGCAGACGATGAGCTGGGCCCGCACGTAACGTTTGATCGTCTCATGCATGTCATGCAAAATGTGGCGGGCGTTTTGTTCGTACACCTCAGGGATCCAACGTACGATTGCCGTCGACAGCTTGCCCCCGTCAATGAGCATGAATACGTACAAGAACAGGGCGATGAACAATGTGAACAGTCCAGACACGATCAGTGCGAGCACGCGTCCGAGTGAACCGGCGACGGTGCCGATGAGTGATCCGAGCGCGTCGGTCAACTGGCGAATCCACGTCTCGACCGATGTCGCGTTCTGCTCGGCATAGTCCCGAAACCATTCGTATTCCTCGAGCCGTCCGTACAGCAGCAAAAACTGGCGGTAGCTCCCTTCGGCAAAACGTGGGAACGCGTCAAGCAGCGCGAGCAGTTGCCTTGTGATGAGCGGTCCGAGCGTGACGACGAACAACACGGTGAGCGTGAGTAACAACATGAGCACGCTCATGATTGCGAGCGAACGCCGTTTCCATTTGATCTCAAGGAAATCGACGAGACCGACCGTCAAATAAAACAAGATGCCGGCGAACAAGAACGGTGTCAGTACGGTCGCGAAAAAGATGCCGATCGGATAGAACAAAAACTCGACTTGTTTCGCCATGAAGATGATCGTCAAAATGAGCAGTACCCAGATCCCGTTACGGAACGCACGCGTTGTCCAAAAGGGCTGCATGGACGTTTCCCCTTTCTTGAAGGATATCTATTTCATTCCCGATTTCCGGAAGTTCATTCCAACCCCATCTGCTTGCCCCATCAAAATATTGTTTATCCCCTCTTTATTTAAGGTATAGCTAATCATCTATGTATATGAAAGAAGGTGTCACCCTCGTGACTTGTCCACGCTGCGGAACGAAGACCCGCTCAAAAACAACTGCTTGTCCGACGTGTGGCCATCGCCCCCGTCGCTTGAAATGGATTGCCATTCCGACCGTGATTGCACTTATAGCATTCATCTCTATTTTAACAGTCGCCTATTTGAAAGAAGCTCCTCGTTCGACGGATTCACTCGCTGACAAAGTCAACTTGAACATCGCCGAAGACACCGTCTCAGCCGATAACGCTTCGACGATTGATTTAGCGACGCTTGAGAACAGTCTGTTTTCCGTCGGTGCCGGTACAGGGTTTTTGATCAGCCCTCAAGACGTCTTGACGGCTGCCCATAATGTTGAGGGGTTAACGACGATGACAATCGACCACGACGGGAAGAAACTAAAAGGAACGGTCGTCGGACGTACCGTCGACATCGCCGTCATCCGGATCAATCAAATGAAAGAGACGCCGTTCATGTTCAGCCACGCAATTGCTGCGGCGGACGAGACGCTCATCACGCTCATGCCGTCTAAACGGATCGAAGGCCAGATGACGTTCAATGAAACCGGGTATGAGCGCGAGTTCGATATCCCGAGACGGGCAATCGGCAGTCCGATTGTTGCTGCAGATGGACGGGTACTCGCCATGCACCTCAAGTCAAAAGCACTCCCGGTCGCCCTGTTCGAACAAGACGTGCTCGCGTTTCTTGAATCGGACACACCAGCGCCACCGTTAGCTAAACTAGCACCGGTCGCACCAATCACGCCACCTCGAAATGAGCAACCTGTGACGGAACCAGCGCCAGCGCCGCAACCAGAAGCCGAGGCCCCGGAAGCTGCACCAGAACCGGCCGCGCCTGTCGAAGAGCCGGTTGAAGACGCACCGGCAACGCCAGAGGAAACGCCAGAGCCTGAAGTCGTTGAACCGGAAGTGCCAGCTGAAGAACCGACGCCGCCTCCCGTCACAGAAGAACCGGTCACGCCGGAACCTCCTGTGACAGAACCGGCAGAACCGGTGGCGCCTGAAAAACCAGCGGCTGAAGCAGAGAAACCAGTCAAAAAGCAAGAAAGCAAACCGAAAGATCAGCCAAAAGAGAAACCGGTCACAGAAGAAAAACCGGTTAAAAAAGACCAACCCGCTAAACAAGAAAAGCATGTTGAAAAAGAACAGCCCGTTAAACAAGAAAAGCCCGTTCAAAAAGAACAACCTGCTAAACAAGAACAGCCCGTTAAAAAAGAACAGCCTGCCAAACAAGAACAGCCTGCTAAACAAGAAAAGCCCGCTAAAGAAGAAAAGCCTGCTAAAGAAGAAAAGCCTGCTAAAGAAGAAAAAGCTAAACCGGTTGCCACAGAGCGAGACGAAGAAAGCACGCCTTCCGACTAAATCGGAAGACGTGCTTTTTACTCGCCCTTATTCAATTTGCGTTGCACGTTACCGACCGCGGCCCCGAGTAACAGCAACAAAATCGATAGCATCCAAAACGGGATCGCGTCTTGCAAGAGCCAGACGAGAAATGCGCTCAGCGCGATGACGCCGCCGAGCCAAAGAAAATTCCACTGTCCCATATGACTCACCTCTCATCCATCATAGCACATCAATCCGGTGCGCCGCCGCCTGGGGCGGCAATGATTTCGTCATCATCTCACTATGCTCGACCCGCACGAATTGGCCGACCGTGAGCGTCGATATGTCCCCGATCTGTTCGTCTAGATGAAACACGATGCCGTCGAACGGTTCAGCCTCCAAATTCGGTGCGACCCGAATTCGCGCTGCCTCGAGTTCGACGATATAGCCCGTGAACGTGACCACGTTGATCCCTCCTTCCCCCAAATGCGCTCCCCCTCTTTTCTTTTCCCATTTTCTCAAATAATGCTACTTCATGAAGCGATTGACTTGTATAATAAAGCGACAATCACAAAAGCTGGGAGGGACCTCATTTGAAACACACCATCGACTTACACACCCCAGACTTTCAGCGCACCTTCCTTGAGATGATGCTCCTTGAAGAGTTGATCGAAGACTATAACGCCGAGGCCATCGAGACGCTCATCGTCCGC
This sequence comes from Exiguobacterium sp. SH5S4, assembly GCF_004337045.1. NCBI lineage: Bacteria > Bacillati > Bacillota > Bacilli > Caryophanales > Exiguobacterium > Exiguobacterium sp. SH5S4. Next base: position 43,489 of record NZ_SJUQ01000003.1, on the reverse strand, counting down.
GGCGAGACGGCTTTCCCGAACGACCCGTTCTTCCCGGCGATGCGCGCTTATCCGCTCATTCGCGAAGGCGATTTCAAGACAGCCAGACAAGTGCTCGAAACCGCGAGTACGATGGGCGACCATTACCTCATCCATTGCCTGCACGGCGCCCTCAGCGAAGACGCCGGGTTTACGTTTGAGGCCGAGCAACATTACTGCCGCGCCGTCGAGCGCTATCCGGACGTGCCGATGACACGGCGCGCCCTTGCCGTCCATTACTTCAATCGTAAATTCTACGGCGAAGCGGGCTTACACATCATGCACTACGTCCGTCTCGCCGGTTTCAGCGAAGAGACCGTGCCGATGTTGCTCGAATTCTTCCAAGCGTTCGACGAGATCCCGCTCGAGATGAACGACGAGCTGCTCAAAGCCGCAATCGGCTATTTGAACGCGAATCCGCGAAACCCGCGGGCCCATTCGCTCTATGCCTCGATTTGCAGCCACCGGGTCGAGATGCTCGTCAAACGTTTGCCCGAAGACGGCCAACTCGACGACGAGACGATCGCGACGCTGCTCGAAGTCGAAGAGCACGGCATGTGGAGTGCGACGTACGACGATAGTGAGGACAAAATGTTCCGCGCCATGTTCGCCGACTATATCGATAACGTCGTCTTGCCGAACACGTCCCGAACGTATGTATATCGCCTGCGCCTGCGCTACTGGTATCATCGCCTGACCCACCGCCTGACCGGGGGCTATGCGGATACGATGCGACAATCCTAAACGACAGCCCGAACTCAAAAAGAGTTCGGGCTGTCGTCGGCTTATGGTATTGAACGCTGTCTAACTCACCCCATATACGGGTGAATCGGTCCGCGCAGTTCAAATGAGTAGTCCTCGTGATTGACGATGCCGACCGTTTCATCGCTCTCAAGCAATTGAACTAAAAACTCGGCCATCTCTTCGGCCGTATGGTACTTCGCGACGTTCTCACTATAATCAAAGTTCTCTTCCTCGCGGGCCCGGCTCGCGAATCCGGTCTCGGTCGCAGCCGGTGCGAGCACTTTCGCCCGCAGCTTGTCGCCGTTTTGGATGAGTTCTTGGGCGAGTCCTTCCGTGTAGGCGCTGACGAAGAACTTCGTCGCGCTGTACGTTACCCCTTTTGCCGCGATGCGGTAGCCGACGACCGAGGCAATGTTTAGGAGTGTCGCCCCTTCGACCTTGTGGTAGTCCCGAACGTACAAGTTCGACAAGACGGTCAGCGCCTCGACGTTTAGACGAATCATGTTTTCCATTTTTCCGACTTCGGCGTCTTTCACAAGATTCGAGTCTCCGAACCCGGCGTTATTGATCCACGTCTCGATATCGAGGTCGGCGAGCGACTCATAGAGTGCATAGACGTTTTCACTATATGACAAGTCATTCGTTTTGAGGATGACGTCGCTGTCTGGTGAGATTGACTTGATCTCGTCACGCAATTTTTGAAGCTCGTCCGTGCGACGCGCGACGAGCACGAACGATTTCCCTTGCTTGGCAAGCTGCTTCGCCGCCTCGTAGCCGATGCCTGAACTTGCCCCTGTGATGACCGTATATTTCATCTGAATTCCCCTTTTCTGTTTAAATTGCATTCTCTCCCGCAATTCCCGAAACGTAGCATCGTCAATCCTTTGAACGTACAAAAGCCGTCCGAGGACGGCTAAAGTCATGTATTGAATTTTCCGATCAACGTCTGCAGATCGCCCGTCATGTTCCCGAGTGACTCGGCGACGCCGTTCAACTCTTGGATCATCGCGAGCTGTGAATCGGCTGTCTCGCCGACCGAACGCATCGTCTGCGCCATCTGTTCGCTCTCGGTCGCAATCCCGAGGGCGGCCGTGGCGACTTGTTTTGTCGTCAAAGCGATCTCGTTTGAGGCGACACGAATATGTTTCGTGTTCTCAACCGACGTCTCGAGTTGGACGACGATTTGTTGGAACGCGTTTGTCGCTTTTTCCAACAGTTTCGTATTCGCCTCGACCCGCTTCGCACTGAGTTCGTGCCTTGCGAGCACGGCGTTCGATTGGACTTGGATCGATTCGATCAACCCGGCAATCCGTGTCGCCGACTGTTTCGACTGCTCGGCGAGTTTCCGGACTTCTTCGGCGACGACGGCAAACCCTTTGCCTTGTTCACCGGCCCGGGCCGCTTCGATGGCCGCGTTCAAGGCGAGCAAGTTCGTCTGGTCCGTGATTGATTGGATGACTTCCGTGATCAAGGCGATCTCGTCCGACTGATGTTTCAACGCCGCAATCGATTCCCCGGTCATTCGTGTCTCGGTTTCGAGGGCGAGCACTTCTTGTTTCGCTTGTTGAATCGTCTCGTCCCCTTGTTCGGCGAGCTTTAGACTCATCGCGACGTCTTCGCTGATCGTCCCGATTGAACGAGCGATCTGTTCGACGCCTTCATCGGCCGCAGCGACCGCTTTGGCACTGCTCGTCGCTTCTTTCGCTTGTTGAATCGTCTCTTCGACGACCGCCTCGATCATCCGAGTCGTTTCTTCAGTTTGAGACGACATCTCTTCCGTGCTGGCGTAAAGTTCTTCCGATTGCGCCGTGATCTCTTGGGCGTTACGGGTCACTTCATCGATCAACTCGCGCAAGTTGCCTTTCATTTGGTTGAAGCCGACCATGAGCTGCCCGATCTCGTCACGTGTCAGCGCGACCAAGTCGGCACGTGTCAAATCGCCATTCGCGACGACGGCGACTTCGTCTGACAACATCCGGAGCGGGACGGTCACCATTTGTTTCAAGATGTAGCCCGCACCGACCGTCAAGAGTAGGATGAAAATCGCGATTCCCGCGGAGTACAAGAGTGCCTTCTCACCTAACTTTTCAAGTCTTCGTTGCTGCTCAAACATCTCCGCCTCTGACTCGGCTTGTAACCGCTCGCCCGTCTCCGTGATTGAAGCTGTCACATCCGGCATGAGTCGAAGCGCGAGTCGGTCGATCGCCTCTTCGTCCCCTTCATCGATTGCTGCAATCAATTGGGCGGCTAACTCATCATAGCCGGTTGCGTAGGATAAAAGATTCTCGAGCTCTGTCTGCTCTTCTTCTGTCTCGGCAAGTTCGATGAGTGTCTGAATCGCCTGTTTCTTGTCTTCTGACCCACGTTTCTCTGCGTCGAGACGCGAGTCATCTTGCTCGAGTATGTAACCCCGAAGTCCATACGCCTGACGCGTCATGCCGAGCGACAGGTCGTCGGCCGCCTTCATCTTCATCACATCATGGCTAATCATATCTTCATACTGATTCGTCATATTTTGAAGCGTCCATAAGTTATAGCCCATGCCGAACGCGACGAACAATAAAATAAGTCCGATACCACTAAATAATTTTTGCGTTAATGACAGTGTTTTCAATCGTTTCATCTCTTTTGAGGAACACGTCCTCTCCCACCTCTACTTCTCTCTAATTTTGTATTGCCACTCTTATATCGGATGACAAAACCTAATATGTACCAAATAAAAGAAGTCTGACTTCTTATTGACTACCTTTATCAGTTTTATGTTCCAATTTTTGTCACAATTAAAGACCACAGTCGTTTGACTGTGGTCCTGTCTCATAACTTGAACTGTGACACGCGATTCGATAGTTCGGTCGCCCGCTGTTCTGTCTCGTTCATCCGCTGTTGGACATCGTTGAACCGTTCGACGGACAGTTGGACTTTCTCTGAGATCGACTGTGTCCCGTCCGCTCCTTCTGTCACGGTCGTCGCGACTTCTTGGATGACGTGCAAAATGCTATCGGTCATATGGCGGAGCTGCAACGCGTTCGTCTCGAACGTGTTCGCCGTCTTGCCGAATACGGTGGCGTCCTCTTCGTACTGCGTTGCCGATTCCTCGAGCCGGTCGTAGTCGGTGAGCACGTTCGTGTTCAAGAACGTGAGCATATCCGCCGAGCTCGTATTGAGCCGTTCGACCGAATCGATGACCGTATTCGACACCGCTTGAATCTCGTTCACGGTTTGACGAGAGTTCTCGGCGAGTTTGCGGATCTCTGACGCGACGACGGCAAATCCTCGTCCGGCGTCTCCAGCCCGTGCCGCCTCGATCGATGCGTTCAAGGCGAGCAGGTTCGTCTGGTCGGCAATTGTGAGGATCGCACTCGTCAAGACGCGGATCTCTTCGACCGACTTGGCACCTTTGATCGCCTCATCGAGCTCGATGCGTTTTTTCTGGATGATGGCGTTCGCTTCCGTCTTCGAGGCGATGGCTTGCGTACGCATCGTATGGGCACGACGCTCGACGTTTTCTGCCGTTTTGGCACTATCGTTCGAGAGTTCGACGATCGTATCGATCGAGCTGCCCATCTCGGTCGTCGAGGCACTCATCTCTTGCGACGAAGCGGCCGTCTCTTCCATCCCGGCCGTCAGTTCTTCGACCGTACCTGACGTCTCTTCCATATAACGGCTCAGTTGGGTCACTTCCGCGGCGACTTCTTGCGACGACGTGAGCACGACTTTCGCCGTCTCGTCGACATCAATCATAATCTCACGAAGCGAGGCGAGGAAGACGTTGAATGAACGGCTCACTTGCGCGATCTCATCGTTCGACGTGACCGGGATCGACATCGTCAAATCTCCGCCTTGTGATGCCAGTTCATCGAATTTCGTCTGAAGCATCCGCATCGGCTTGATGATTGAACGAAGTAGACTCATCCCGAGGAACAAGAGGATGACAAACGCCCCAACCGTCACGGCAAGTAAGGCGATGAGCGCTTGTTGAAACTTGCGTTCCATGTCCGCCCCGACTTGCCGCGAGCCTCCTGAGTTGTAATCGACGAGTTCGGTCAGGCGTTGCGTAAAGTTATCATATGTAGACTGAGACTGGGCATCGTAGTACGAGCGGGCCATACCGTTGTTGCCCGATGTACTAAAGATGAGCATGTTGTCTGACACGCGTTGATACATCTCCCATTGGCGGGCGAAGTTCGTAAACAGTTCTATGTCCGTCTCGCCTGACGCTGTCGCCTCATATTTCGGCGCGAGTTCATTGATTCGGGTCCGAATCTCTTTCAGTCTCGCCATCAGTTCTTCTTTCCCGGCCGCGTCCTCGGTCACGATATGCTCGAGTTCGAGCGCACGATAGTTCGCGGCGAGCGTGTTCAGCTCGTGGGCGTAGTCGAGCCCTTTATTCCAGTTGTTGACGATATCATCGCCTTGACGGTTCGCGTCGGCGAGTGACAACAGCGAGTAGCCGCCGACACCGGCGACCATGACGAGCGCGAGGATGACGAGCCCCCATAACTTTTGACGAATCGTCAGGCCTTTACTTGAAGGCGCGGATGTCTCTACTTTTTGTCGTCTCCGTTGTTTCGGTTTCCATGTGAAGCGGCGGACATCGATGCGACGCAGGTTCAATCGACGTACAGCCGCTGACCATTTTTCTTTCCATGCCATGTATGTATTCCCCTCTCAAGTACAACGTTTCATTCTTTATCGTCTTGAAGTCGAGAAGTTTAAAGTGGATTGACCAAAATAAAAAAAGATGACTGAAAAATCAGTCACTTGTATCGGCATAAACTAGTCTTGATGACTCCCACTGTTCATTCACCGCGCACTTTGATCTTTTAGCGACATGTCAATAAAAACGCTTTCAATTATCTGAATTATTTTTCTTAAGTCCAAAGTATTGTCATGTTTTTGTCACTATTATAGTCTGTTACGGTATCTTACTAACGAAACGTTACATATAAATAAATATACTTTAACGGTAACTCGAGTCGCTACATACTTTCAGGCGAAGTCCTGAATCCACATTTCTTGCGGGAGAGCGAACGTTGGACTGGCATTCTAAGTCTCTAACTCGTCGTTCGTCATGACCGCAACACGACCGAGCTCAATACTGATTTTGCTTACGACGGAACCCAGATCTCGTTATTTGATGGACGAGAATGACGCCCTCGTCTCGGTGCAGAATTTGATTAGGCCGTCGAACGTCTTCACGATGAACATTCTCCGTTCTTTCCTCGGCCAGAAGAAGCGGTATGTATGCCCCTTCAACATCTTGCCCGTCGGCTTGTTGACAATCTTCATCCTATCGTTCTGTACCATCCGTCCAATTCGCTCAATCGGAACAAATCACGAACGTTAATTTGTGAATGACTTCACAAAAATTCATTTATGACGTTCAAGGTGGAAACATTTTCACTTCATCAACCCGGAAGGAGGAGAGACATAAAGTGTTTAAAGATGGACTAGTGTTGGAAGGAGGCGGTATGAGAGGCGTTTATACCGCTGGAGTACTTGAATATTTCATGGAACAAAATCGATACTTCACATACATCATCGGTGTTTCTGCTGGAGCTTGTCACGCCTCTTCATATGTATCGAGACAACCTGGACGAAATAAGTCTGTGACCATCGACTATGTGACGCATCCCGACTACATCTCAATAAAGAACTTATTAATGAGAAAAGAACTCTTCGGGATGGATTTAATTTTCGATCATATACCAAACAAACTCGTACCTTTCGATTTCACAACGTTTCATTCCTCGAAACAGCACTTTATCATCGGCACGACAGATTGTGAGACCGGAAAACCTGTTTACTTTGAAAAGAGTGAGTGCGCGACCGACATTTTGTCTATCGTCCGCGCATCGAGCTCATTGCCGTTTATGTCCAAGGCAGTCATCCATCAAAACAAATTTTTAATGGATGGCGGCATTTCCGACCCCATTCCGATCCAAAAGGCTTTGCAAGATGGCGTCCAAAAAAGCGTCATCGTTTTGACGAAGGCGAAAGGATATCGGAAAAAGCCTTCATTCTTTTCTAAAACGACTCGTTATTTCTACAAAAACTATGGTGGCCTTACCCACGCCCTGGAGACACGATGGAAGTTATACAACGATACACTTGATACAATCGAGCGCCTCGAAGAAGAGGGAAAAGTATTCGTTATCCGGCCGAGCCAGGACTTTAAAATCAAACGCGCCGAACGTGATGCTTCTAAGCTTGAAAACATGCATACGCAAGGTTATCTTGATGCCCGAGATGCGTTTCAATCGATGGAGAACTTTTTAAACAATTGAAGGAGGAACATGACGATGAAAACTTTAATGATTGACACCCTATTCAACCGCTTGGATGCGAATATTCCTTTCGCAGTTCAATTTGCTGATGGAACGGTGAACCAATACGGGCACGAAGAGCCTCGTCTGTACCTGAAACTTAACGAAGGGTTTTCCCTGACGAGATTGTTGAAAGAACCGAGCATCGCTTTTGGTGAAGCCTATATGGACGGGGATATCGAAATCGACGGTGACATTGAAGATATTATTTCGCTTGCTCTTCATAATAAACAAGAGCTATGGAACGTAAACGTACCTAAATTACCGAATCTATCAATCAGAAAAGCCAAACAAAACATCGAACATCACTATGACATCGGTAACGAGTTTTATGCCCTCTGGCTCGATGAAACAATGAGTTACTCTTGTGCATACTTCAAAGAACCATACGATAGTCTTAACCAAGCCCAACTGAATAAAATCGACCATGTGTTGAATAAGCTCCAACTGAAAGAAGGCGAAACGCTTCTCGACATCGGTAGCGGTTGGGGAGAACTGATTATCCGGGCCGCCCGTGCTTACGGAGTCAGATCGCATGGAGTCACTCTCAGTGAAGAACAGTACGCCAAAACTAAAGCTCGCATTGAAGAATTAGGGCTAGAAGATCAAGTGACTGTGGAACTGATGGATTATCGGGAGTTAGTCCATAGCGGATTAACGTTCGATAAAATTTCGAGCGTCGGCATGTTCGAGCACGTCGGCCAAAAAGACTATCCGACCTTCATGAAAACCGTGAACACTTTATTAAAAGATAAAGGGATGGCACTACTTCACACAATCACTCACCAAACAGAAGAAGCCGGTGACCCGTGGATTCAAAAATATATTTTCCCCGGCGGCTATATTCCTTCATTGCGAGAAATCGTCACTTTGCTCCCTGAGTACAATTTCCATGTCGTCGATATCGAAAGTCTGCGTCTCCACTATGCGCAAACACTCGATCATTGGTCGTCTCGATTTGAAGCTACGATAGACAGAAGTGAAGAGATGTACGGCGAACGCTTCATCCGAATGTGGCGCTTATATCTCCAATCTAGTGCGGCCTTTTTCCGAAACGGCGGATTGGATCTTCACCAAACGCTATTTACTAAGCATGTAAACAACGACTTGAACATGACTAGAGCACACTTATACGAATAACGGTTCGGCAAATTAAGCTCCATACAAAGAAAAGCTAAGCGGAATCAACATTCCACTTAGCTTTTCTTGCCGTTTGGACACATTCAGCAAAACAAGCGATCATATGTCCCTGCCTGAATATGTACTATCGTCGCTCCTATATAGTTGACGATAATCTGTGTCGGTTGAAACCGTTCTTCGATTTTTGATTGGATAAAAAAGCACCGTCTCTTTTTAGAGACGATGCTTTGTCGATTATTGGATGTTCAACACCGTCTCGGTGCCTTCGATCATCTTGATCTCGGTCCACTTGACGACGTTTTTGCCGAGCGGGTCGTTCGCGACCATGAAGTCGGCGAGCGCTTGCACTTTCACTGGATCGACCGGTTGTTTGACGTTGTTCAAACGGAAGCGGGCAACTTTGTTAAACGTGTCCAAAAAGGCGATCTCTAGTTTTGTCTCAGTCATGGTTCATTTCCTCCTTAGAATGTGAGTGGATTAGGCTAAGTCGTATTCGCGGACGACCGACACGGTGAAATCTTCATGTTCGAGAAGATCGAGCATGAGCTGACCGTATGAATCGGCTTGATCTGCCGTGAGCGCTGAACGAATCGGACCGAACCGTTGCGTCTTCTTCGTCGGTTTCAAACTTTCGAGGTCATGATGCGTCGTCAGGACGAGCGTGGCTTTCTTTTCTGTCAGCTGTGCCATAGGGGATGGCTCCTTTCGGGGAGTGGTTACAATTCAGACGGATAGGTGGAGTCCAGACGTTCGAGCAGCTGAATCATCCGCTCAAGACGTGTCTCGATCCGGTGGAGCAGATAGAGCGAGACGACGATCGGGAATCCGAGGTTTGAGATGAGTTCGGGCCAGCTCATGTGACCACCTGCTCATCGTGCCGATTGTGAGCGGCGGGACGAGGGGGTATTAGCATAAGTGGGAGCCTCCAATTTAGACGGTCACGTGGAATTCACGCGACACGACGTACGTAGCGGATTCGACCGCGAGTAACGGGATCAACAAGTCGCCAAACTGTTTGATCTCCTCGGTCTCCATCCGCGCACCGAGCGGACCGAAGCGGACGAGCTGACGTTTTTCCTTGCCGTCAACGAGCCGTTTCGTGTCGAGATAAAAAACGCTTGCGTATTCTCGATACACTGCCATATGTCTCACCTCCTTCGCCCTTATTAACCGACACTAAAACCGTTTTGCTCAAAAACCGCAAATTTTCTAACCGTGACTTTTGAACCACATCATCAAGCAGTCGTTATATCTGCCTCAAATCATTCCTATGACTTGCATCGCCATACCATTTAGGGTATTTTTATAGACGTTGTGTAAATTTCACAACCGCATCGAAAGTCCCATAAATTCATTTCCACGCTTTCAAAAAATGAACAGTTAATTTTTTGAAAATAGGGTACTATACGAGGGAGGGTACTACCACCCGGCAGACTTGAAGAAGGAGCTAACACTAGATGAACAACTTAGACATCACACTCGCCACGCCAATTCCTTCCGCTCAATTTGAAGTTGACACGATCGATTTAACGTTCTTTGCGACCGAATGGGATGCATATCGTCCCGAACTAGGTAAACCATTTCAATATAACGGACGCCATTTAATTGTCTATCCGCTTAAAGAATTGAGTCGCGCCTTCACTGTCGCCGGCATCCCACGCAGCCAGCAACAGTTGATCAAATGGGAGACGGACGGCGTCTTACCGCCGACCCCGTTCACGATGGGACGCAAACGTTTTTATACGGAAAATCAGATTCGGACAATCATCGATATTGCTTTGGAATGTGGATTACGACCACGTACGCACGTCAGAAAGACTAACTTTTCAGATCAAGTACATGTAGAATTGACGTACATACTCCAATACGAATTAGCCGAGCGAGAAAGTTCACTCGCATGAGCACCCAAAAAGCCTTTCCCGACGACACGTTGATCGTCGGGAAAGGCTTTTTGAGTTGAACTCGATTTGAGTCTATTTTTATAACCGTTCCCGGGACATCATCAAGGCACACGGGGGCACGGTCACCGTGACGAGTGACCTCGGTGTCGGGACGACGATTCAGATTGACCTGCCACAATGAAAACAAGGATTCGCTCAACGGAGCGAATCCTTGTTTTCATTGTTATAAGCTTCAATCCACGCCTCGAGCTCATCAATCGGGAGCGGACGCGAGAAGTAATACCCTTGCATCTCGTCACAGCCAAGCAAACGGAGTGCGTCGTGCTGCTCGGTCGTCTCGATGCCTTCGCAGACGGTCTTTAAACCGAGGCCGCGGGCGAGCTCGATGATCGATTGGACGATGACGTTTCCGGTCGGGTCGTTCTCCGTCGCTTGGATGAACTGACGGTCGATTTTGATCTCATGGATCGGATAATGCTTTAAATAGACGAACGCCGAGAAACCGGTCCCGAAGTCATCGATCGAGATCGAGAAACCTTGCGTGCGGAAGGCGATGAACCGTTCGATGACGTGCTGCTGATTCTCCATTCCGACGCTCTCCGTGATTTCAAACGTCAAATAGTTCGGGCAGACACCCATGCTTTCGACGACACGGGCGAACTTCTCAACAACGCCTTCTGATAGGAAGTGACGGGCCGACAAATTGAGCGCCAAGTGATATGTCCGGCCAGAGGCGTGCCACGCGTTCAATTGGCGGCATGCCTCCTCGAGCGCCCACTCTTCGAGGGCGATGATGACACCGGTCGACTCGGCGAGCGGGATAAAGTCGAGCGGCGGGATCAGCCCTTTTTCCGGATGGATCCAACGCATGAGCCCTTCAAAACCGTTAAGCCGTCCGGTCGACCCGTCAATTTTCGGCTGATAGTAGAGCGCAAACTCGTTCAACGCGAGCCCTTTGCGCAAATTCATCTCGAGCGTCAATCGGGCCGTCGCCTTCTCTCCCATCTTCTCTTCATAGAAGATGATGCCACCGCGTTGGACATGATGATGACTAGCGGCGATCCGTGTCGTGTGAATCATCTCGAGCGTCGAGCGCGCCTTATCCTCAATCGAGATAAAGGCACTCATCGTCAAGACGACATCCAGTTCATCGACGGTAAACGGCTCGTTCGTCACCGTCTCACAAAGCATGTCGGCAATCCCGTACGCTTTGATCCGGTCGCCGTACGGTGTCCATATGACGAACCCGGATTGAGAACTTCGGGCGATCATCGCCGGATCGACGACGAGACGGAGCCGATCTGCGATTTCCTGGATTAATTGATTGGCCTTCTCGCTGCCGAACGCGTCCTCGACAGAGCGGAACTCATCGATTCTCACGTAAATGAGTGACCCGAGGTGATGATTGAGTTCGTCCCGCATCCGGTCGACTCGTTCGATGAACGCGTTCTTATTCATCAGTCCTGTCAATTCATCCGTATAGGCGAGCCGGGCGATGTGTTGTTCGACCGACTGACGTTCGAGCCGACTATATAAAATAGCGACAAAATCGGCGAGTGTACTCACGATCAGCTCTTCGACATACGTCCACTTCCGAAGCTCGTATGTCTCGCAGCAGATGACACCGCGGGCTTGTCCGTCCGCAAAGATTGGTGCGTCAAGCATCGAGTAAACCCGTTGTCCTTCGACGAAGTATTGTTGATATAAATTTTTCACCCATTCGTGCGTCCGGACATTCTCAAACAGGAGGACACGGTTCGTGCAGAGCGCATCAAAATAGACCGGCGCATCCTGACGATAGACCGTTAATGCCGGCTTGCTGATGCCTTTATCTTTTGAATATGCGACTTGACAACTGATCGAGTGTTGCGTCTCATCGAAGTGCCAGATCGATACGGTGTCGACTTCGAGCATATCCGCGACGACTTCGCACATATAGCTGATCGCCTGCTCGACTGTCGCGTCGGACACGTCCGGCATCCGTACGAGCTCGAACAGTTTCTCTTGATGTTTACGGTATGTTTGTGTTGAAAAGTTCCCCTCGATCATAGTCCCCTACCCTCGTTCAAACAGTTTTGCCTTAATGATAGCATGAAGCACAAATACGAGACCTTCCAAAATTCAACATAAAGTCAATTTCTAATTTCCCTCTTTTTAGGAGACATCTATCTGACAGACCTATCAAAAAATATTGACCTGCTTTTCAAGGAATCTCGCTCGAATGAGTCCTTTCCACCATTGCTTCCCGGTTTCTCGGCACCGTACAATAAATGTGTATCGTTACCCGTCATGAATGACTCTATTATATTAAAGGAAGTGACTCCATGAATCACAAGTCCGGCCTCATGTACTCATTCGCCGCAATCGCCGCCGTAAGCGTCCTCGCCCAGGCCGACGAAGCGTCCGCCGCTAGCACCCATATCGTCCGAGCCGGTGACACGCTTTGGTCGATCAGCCAACAGCATCAAATCCCGCTCGCGACACTCAAGTCGATGAACAACTTGACGACCGACCGAATCGCCATCGGACAAACACTTAACTTGGCCGGATCACCGACCGTACTCACGACAACGAGTACGGCGGTAAGCAAAAATCGAGTCACGACCGCTGCATTGAACCTTCGCGCCGGTGCCGGTACGAGCCATAATGTCTTGCTCACCATCCCGAAAGGTCAAACGCTCAAACCGCTCAAGACGAGCGGTAAGTGGTCGCAAGTCACCTTTAACGGGAAGACCGGCTGGGTACATAACGACTATCTCGGTACAGCCAAGGCAGCAACGACTAAGCCGACGGCATCAACGAGCACCGTCAGCCCGACCGCCCAATCGACGTCACAGACGACCGTCAACTTGAACCTCCGGGCTTCGAAATCGACAAAGGCGAACGTACTCGTCACGATCCCGAAAGGAAAAACGGTCACGATCCTCAAAGTCGAAGGTTCGTGGTCGCACATCAAGTACGGTTCGACGACAGGCTTCGTCGCCACTACATACTTAAAGAAAGCCGCCGCGACGCCTTCACCGAGTCAACCTGCCACACCTTCACCGAGTCAGCCGGCGACACCGGCAGCGCCGAAAGAAGAGAGCGTCAATCAATCGTTCGTCACGACGGCGAACTTGAACGTGCGAAAAGGAGCAGGCATCGGTTTCGCGCTCGTCACGACGATCCCGAACGGCGCGACCGTGCAAGCAACGAAACAGAGCGGCACTTGGTACTACGTCACGTATAACGGAAAGAGCGGTTACGTCAGTGCCGGCTACTTGAAACAGACGACGACCGCACCGAGTGCACCGGTCGCACCGAACTTAGGTGACGCCGGGGCTGGGAACACTTCGGTCGATTACGTCGTCAACACCCCGTCCTTGAACGTCCGTGCTGCTGCGTCGACGAGTTCCGCCATCGTCGGTAGCGTCAAAGCCGGTCAGACGCTCCGCGTCGTCCAGACGGCAAACGGCTGGCACCAGATTTATATCGGCAACACGACGGGCTTCGTCGCAGCCTCGTTCGTCAAAGAAGTACCGAAAAGCTCAACGACAGCACCGACATGGGTCAGCGGGTCGTTCGACTCACATACGTTCTATACGGCAAGTCCGGCCGCAATCCGCGCCCAAGCAAACGATTCGAGTCAGGTCGTCGGGTCGACGCTCCGCGGCGGACTGTTGAACGTCGTCGGCGAGACGGCGACACACTACCGCGTCAACGAGAACGGGACACAAGGCTTCGTCGCCAAAGCGTTCGTCACCCAAGTCAACGGGCAGACCGCCCAAGCAACCCGGCTCGCGACGATCGCCGTCGCGAAGAAATACGTCGGGACGCCGTACATTTGGGCGTCATCTAGTCCGGTCAACGGCGGCTTTGACTGCTCAGGCATCATCTATTACGCGTTCAATCAAGCGGGTGTCTCGATCCCGCGGACGAACGTCGCCAACTATTGGGCCGGGTCTTACTTCGGGCCGCAGCTCGACAAATCGTTCGTGCCCCAGGCCGGTGACCTCGTCTTCTTCGAGAACACGTATACGGCCGGTCCGTCCCATATGGGCATCATGATCGACGCCGATACGTTCATCCACGCCGGGACGTTTGGTCTCGGCTACAATCAAATCAGCAAAGAGCCGTATTGGAAATCACGCCTCATCGGCTATAAGCGACCGTGACCTTTGACGCATTTGAAAACCCGACCTTTGTCGGGTTTTTTTTTAGTTAGCAGGATTTCACTTGAAAGACTCGAAATGCGATATAAGATAGGAAAGGTAGAAAGGGAGTGTAAGATGGGAAGCAACCGATTCGCCAAAATTCCGTACCGGATCTATACGATGGTACTTGCTGTCGCCTGCCTCGTCGGTGTGTTGTTATTCGGTCTCGGATTAAGCTATTACTGGAAAGAGAAACACGTCAGCGTCGATCAGTCCGTGACGAACTTGAACCATGCATCCGACCTTGCCGGCGTCGAGTCTTACCTCGTCCTCCACCAGGCCGCGAAACTGTACGAACTGAACTCGGGCCAGCCGACGGCGTTGTTGTCCTCGCCTTATCGCGAACGCGCGCTCCAGTATAACACCCAGCTGCTCGATGATTTCGAGACCGGGGTCCACGAACGCGAACGGGATGCCCTCCTCGCTTTTTCTGAACGACTAGAAGAGACGCTCGACGGCGAGTCGAGCGAATTCGACAACGTCCCGTTTGACGTCATCGAATCGATTGATCGGCGTTGGCTCTACCAAGGCTTAGAGCGGACCTCCCAAGCGAACACGGCCTACGAGTTGACCGATGCCGTCATGCGGATGCAGATGACGTTCATCCAAAACGTGACGAACTTGCTGGCGGAGACGCCGGACCGAGAAAAATTAGAAGCCGAACTCGCCTCCATCGCCACTGAAGCGCGTTTACTTGAAGAGATTATCGCGACGAATCCTGCTCTCCAAACGAAGTCGACCGCTGATTTAACGGAGAGCGCCCTAGCGTTGGGACGACTGACTTCGGCGGGCTCGACGATCGAGGCGCGTTACGTCAACGGGACCAAGTTTTACGAAGACTCGCATGAAGCGCTCCAAACCATCCGCTCGTCGACCGAGTCATTTCTCCTAGAGGAACGAAACCGATATGGGACGCTCGCCGTCCTCGTCTTGCTCGCGACGCTCGTGCTTTCGACCGGGCTCTTGGCCGCGCTTTGCTGTACACGCAAAATGTATGCCCATGATTTAAGTCATTTGAAGGCCCGTGCGCTCGCCATCGACCCGAGCACCGAACCGGTCGAGGCGTCATTCCCGGCCAGTCATGACTTCCGCGGTATCGAGGACGAGCTCCGCGAGATCGCGGTGAGCGTCCATTCGACCGTCAACACGCTCGAGACGAAATCGAACGACCTGCTTCGCTATCACGAGCGTTGGTCGTCCCTGTTCTCAGAGACCGGTCTCGCCATCGCGTTGATTGATGACGCCTATAACTTTATCGAACGGAACGATGTGTTCGGCCAATTCTTCGGCGAACGGAACTTGTACGAGATCAATCAGCTGTTCACCAACACAGGCCGTCGCCTGTTTCAGGAAGCACTTGAAGGTGTGACCGAGCACGGGACGAGCGCCCAGTTCATTTTGCATTTAAAAGGAGAACATGCCCGTTTCTTGAACGCGAAAATCATCCCGCTCAAGCGCGGAGAGACACTCACGTACTATTTGATCCTCGAAGATGAGACCGAGCGCGTCGAGCGTGAACGGAAAGTCGATCGCCTCGTCCGATTCGACCTCGCCACCGAACTGTATAACGAGTACGGTTTTATGCGAGCGTGGGAAAAACAAGATATCGACGGAACGTTCCTCTTAATCAAGTTGAACGATTTCCACCATCTCGTCGATTGGTACGATACGATTTATGCTGACCTGCTCATGACCGAGTTTGCCCGTCACGTCGAGGACCGGCTCGAGAAGTATGCGCATCACTTGTTCGGCCGCTATCGGGACGACACGCTCATGCTGTACGTCAGAGGGTTCAACACGCTCGACGAACATGAACTGATGGAGCTGTTCCCGACTGAACTGTTGATCAATCAAAAACGACAGACCGTCCACGTTCAAATCGGGGCGGCACACACGACGCCGAACTATACGGATTGTTTGTTCGAGGCGACGCGAGCACTCCAACACGCCAAAGAGACGCGGACGCCGTTCGTCTGGTATGACGCGAGCATCCTCGCCCAGCTGCAGTGGGCCGCCTTGATCGAACAGGCGCTCCCCGAGGCGATCGAGCAAGGACACATCACCGTCGCCTATCAGCCGCAAGTCGAATTGACAACTGGACGCGTCGTCGGGGCCGAGGCGCTCGCCCGTTGGCAGCATCCGGATATCGGTCACGTCCCGCCGAACGAGTTCATCCGCATCGCCGAACGGTCAGACCAGATTTTATGGTTGTCACACTCGATCCTCGACCAAGTCATCAACCAGCTCGTCGCTTGGCGCGATACGTCATTCTCCGGCGTCTCGTTGTCGTACAACTTGTCTGCCCACTCGGTCGACCCGTCGATTGTCACGAAGCTGCGTGATTTGATCGAGACGTATCCGTGGCTGCCGGACCGCTTGAAAATCGAATTGACCGAGTCGGCCGACATCATGTCACATGCGAACGAGCTCGATCGGCTCGAGGACATCGCCGACCTCGGCTACTGCTTGTCGATCGATGACTTCGGCACCGGCTACGCCTCGTTCGAAGCGATTTGGCACTTACCGATTCAAGAAGTGAAGATTGACCGGATGTACGTCAGCGGGAAAGCGAAAGACAGCACATCCTTCCTCCGTGCCGTCTCACGCTTCGCGAGCGAGCAGGCGCTCACATCCCTCGCCGAAGGCATCGAGACGAAGGAAGACCTCGAACGGATGATTGCCGAAGGGGTCGAGCTCGGACAAGGCTACTACTACGCCCCGGCGCTCAAATCTGACGCGTTCGAGGCTTGGGTGAACGAAGAAAAAGGACGCCCTGAGTGAGCGTCCCGATCGGCTGACGTCTAGCGCGTCAGCCTTTTTTTCGTCTGATCACGTTCAGTACGAGCTTTAAGGCAATCAAGCCGAAGATGATCGGCAAGATGACCGGAAGCGTGCCACGCGGCAATAGACCGAACACGATGAACACCGTCATCCCGACCGCGAAAAACAGTTTGATGCCCCGGTCCGTCGTAAATTTGTCCCACTGCCAGACGAGCAAGAGCAGCGCGAGCGGCGGAAAAAAGAACGTCAGGAAAAAGAACGGCATGTTGCGCGCGTACCATGGACTCATCGAGTGATCACCTCCTCATATAATTGTTCCGTTGCTTCGTTCGTTTCAAGATTTAGATCAATGAGTCCGACGATGAAAAAGATGAAGCCGAGGACAAACATGAGCAGTGCTGCAAATACAAGAATCCACATGAACGACTCCCTCCTATCTCCTTCATTCTACGGGAAAACCGACCGAAATGTTTCATCGGATCATCAGACGTGCGTGAACGAAAGGCACATGCGTATACTAGCGATAGAATACGCAGAAGGAGGTAGTCTTATGTATCGCACCGCTAACGACTTCAAACAGGATTGGACAAAATCATCGACCGGCACGCTCGACGTGCTCCGCGCCATGACCGATGACACGCTCGGCCAAAAAATCGTCCCCGACCATAACTCGCTCGGTTGGATCGGTTGGCACGTCACGACCGCGCTCGGCTACTTCACGAACTTGCTCGGCTTCCGTCTCTCGGCTTTGAAGAGCCTGACCCAGCCCGATCAAGCGAACACGATCGCCGACCAGTACGAACGATACGCACAAGAAATTTCAAGCGCCGCTGACGGTTTCTCAGACGACTACTTGCTAGAAGAAGTCGATGTCCACGGGAAGATGACGCCGCGCGGTGCCGTCCTCCGCATGATGATCGACCATCAGACACATCATCGTGGTCAGATGACGGTACTTTTACGCCAGGCCGGACAACACGTCCCTGGTGTCATGGGCCCGACAAAAGAACAGACGAACCGCTAACCGCCGTCGCACTCAGCACCTAGGTCATAGACCGCAACCAAAAAGACGAGACCTGTTGAAAGGTCTCGTCTTTGCTCATTTCGATGACGGTGTGTTCGTCTTGCCCTGCATGCGGCCGACGCCTTCGTACTCGACGTCTTCTGGGTCGCGCGCATACTTCCATGCGTTGCGTGCGTCAATCAACCGTTTCGTCCGCATCCCGGCGAACGCTTCCGGTTTCAAGTTGACGAGTTCGTCCCATTCCGTGACAAGAATCGCCACGTCGGCTCCTTTGAGCGCCTCTTCTGGTGTCAACGCTTGACGGTACTCCCACTTCGCGAGCGGATCGTAGCCGACGACTTCGACTTCACGTAACCGTAAGTGATTGGCGAGTGTGATCGACGGTGCGTCACGCATATCGTCCGTCCCTGGTTTAAAGGCGAGACCGAGGAAAGCGACGCGCAGGTTCGGGCGGTGTTCGATCTTCGATGCGACATAGGCGATCTGTTCATCGTTCGCTTGAATCGCCGCACGGATGACCGGCAAGTCGAGTTCGTTCTCGGCCGCGACGTTCAAGAGCGCGTTCATATCTTTCGGGAAACACGAGCCGCCGTAACCGAGACCAGCGTTTAAGTAAGAACGTCCGATGCGCGGGTCAAGCCCCATCCCGTCGGCAATCGTCGCGATGTCGGCGCCAGCTTTATCCGCGAGGCGTGACAAGTCGTTCATGAAACTGATTTTTGTGGCGAGAAACGCATTCGAGGCGTATTTGATCAATTCGGCGTTGATCGGTGTCGTGCAAACAATCGGCACACCGAGACGGCCATAAATGCCGGCGAGTTCTTCGCTGATTTCAAGACTTCCGCTGCCGATGACGACGCGGTGCGGTTTAAGGACGTCGGCGAGCGCACGCCCTTCTTGTAAGAATTCTGGCATGACTGCGAACGTGTGGAATGGATACATGATGCTAAGTAAGTCGGTCGTTCCCGGTGGCACGGTGCTGCGGATGACGATTTTTTGCTTCGTGTTGATCTCAGACAAAGCGGCATCGACGAACGTCATGTCGCAGCTGCCATCTTCCTTGCTCGGCGTACCGACAGCCAAGAACAAGTAATCGACATCATTTGTGTCGGCGGTGTTATCCGTAAGTGTGATCGAGTCTGCATAGTCTTGGAGCACTTCTGCCATACCCGGCTCGTGAAACGGTGCGTGGCCGCTCATGAGGCGGCGCAGTCTCGGTTGGTCTTTCTCGACACCGATGACTTCATGTCCCGCTTTTGCAAGGCCACACAGGGTGGCTAATCCGACATACCCTAAGCCGATGATTCCAAATTTCACGCTAGTTCCTCCTTAAATAATCTATCTTCAACTGTAGCGAAAAGTCGTCTTAAAGGGAAGCCTCTAACACTCTCGCAATGTTGTCTGCTATAATTGGTCAAAATGATGCTAGAAAGGACTAACCGCATGGGCTTGCTCGCTTTCTTTTTGATCACGTTATTCATCTATTACTGGTTTCCGGTCCGGGGGGGACTGCGAACCTTGTTGCTCATCCTCGTCATGATCAGCGGATGGTTGTCCATCTTTGAAATTGTCGCGATTCTCGAAGCCCGTCCTTGGGTGGCCGCTCCGATTTTCCTCGTCCTCGGTCTTGTGATTTGGAAATGGCGGAAAAATCAACAGCTTGAAGACAAGAAGAGCGTTTGACGACAGTCGAACGCTTTTTTCTTTTTGCACTTATTCCACGAATCTGCCGAAACTCCTGCTTTTTCGATATGTATGACACGTGAACATTCGCTGTGATAAATGTGGTTCAATATCTAGCTGTCGATTCGATTTCTTGAAAGTATGCTCGCGTTGTCGCTTCGTTTTCGAGTCGAAACAGGAATAGTCAAAGAGAGTCTAGGAAAAGAGGGGTGTCTATGACGATCATGACGTTCATCACGGCCGCATGCGTGGCGAGCACGCTCAGCCTCGTGTTCATCTGGTTCGCCGAACATCCGGTCGAGCCGATCAAACTACAAGTCTTCGCGACCGTCTTATATTTACTGTTCGTCGGCTCGAGCGTCTACTACTACAACTTGGAACAAGACAAGCTGCACGTCAGCGCCGACTTAGCTGAGGTCGAGGCGAACTATGACGAATCCCTGCTCGCCCTCGAGGAACAACATGCCGACGCCCTCGCCTGGCAAGCGATTCAAATCGAGCGGGACGTGACCGAGAAACTCGAGGCACGCCTTGCCGTCCGCGAAGACACGATGAAAGACAACTTGTTTCAAAAAGTGTTCGATTTAGAAGAAGTCATTAAGACGCAACGGACCGAGATGTACGCGCTCGAAGACGAATTGCGGGAAGCGCACGCCTTGAACGAGCAACTCGAAAGTGAACTAGCCGCCCTCCAAGACGACGCAGTCGCCACGGCCGACGAGACGGATGCGTTCTTCGAGGTGTACGGCTCCTGCACCGATTTGAACGCAGTCTACCCGGACGGTGTCCCACTCGAGCACGACGCCTATTTGCTGTCGTTCGACACCGATCTTGACGGCATCGCCTGCGGACAGAGCGACACCCAGTAGAAATGAGGGTGTCGCTTGTTCATTCTTTCGGCATCTCGACTTGGTCCCCCGCCTCAATCTCGCCAGACATGACCCGCTCCATCTCCTCTAAGCTGAACGCATCGAGCAACTTGATCCCGTCCACGTACACGGTCGGCACGTATTCGACGCCGAGGTCACGCGTATAGAGCCGTGCGTTTTGAATCCCCGCGTCGACTTGCGGTGCGAGCAGAGCTTCCGCGTCCACACCGAACGTTTCCGCGAGCCGGTGGACGTACGCCTCCGTACCGAAGTCCGAGACCGTCTCGGCGTCGAGCCCGATGTGGCGTTGCAACGCATAGTACCGTTCCGGCATCACTTGTTCAGCGTTCGCATCGACACTAGCGAGCAGTTGCGACTGCTCATTCAGCAAGACGAGCGGCTGTCCTTTGAACGTCGCCTCTCCCGTCTCGATCCACCGCGACTCGATTTCCGGCAAGACGCTCTCCATCCATTTTTTGCACCATGGGCAACTGTAGTCAAAGACGAAGACGATCTCGTGATCTCCGGTCTCGCCGAGCGCGACCTTATCTTCGAGCGGGAGCTCGTACCTCGTATATGTAAACTGCTCTCCCCGGTCATCCGACTCGCTTGTCCCGCAAGCCGCCAACATCGTCACACCTAATAGAATCAATAGTAAACGTTTCATGCTCATCCTCCATATGTTCATTTATTCACATATGTCTGTTATACCACGCCTCCTATGAAAACTCGAGTGACGTTCTGTTGACACTCCCCGGGCCAAACAAAAAGAAGCGCTTCGATTCTAATCAGAACCTTCACGCTTCGCGCTCCATAATCACATCGTTCCCCGCTTGTCCCGTCCCGACGAAGCCATGCTTTCTGTAAAATGAAATGGCGTGCTCATTCGTCTTCTCGACGTGAAGCCGGATCAACTGCTTATGTTGCTGCGCCGCTTCATCGAACAGTCTGACCAACAAGTCATGCCCGCTCCCTTTCGGCGCCTCCGGCAAGACACATATATGGCTGATGAAGGCGACGTCCGTATCAAAGTAGGCTGCGAGGAGGCCGATCAACCGGTCGTCGTCCCACAGTTCGAACGATGTCGCCCGGTCATGCAGCTTACGCGCATATTCGTGCAAGTCGATCCTCTCCGACAGTGCCGTCGGGAACAACGCATCACACGCCTCGAGGTGGGCCTCGTAGTCGGCGACCGACCCGCGGCCGAGCGTGATCATACTTCCTCCAAGACGGCGACACCGAAGCCGTCGCGTCCGAAGGCGTTGCCGTTATACAGCAAATACTGCCGCCCGTTCATCTCGAACACGTGCGGGTAACATTCCATTGCTGAATCCCACCCCGAGTCGCTCCGCTCGAAACCGAGCGAGGCGTCGTCGCGCGTCCACTGCATGAGGTCGTCGGAATAAGCGTAACCGAGCCGGTAGCCGCGCGTCGGGTCGTCCCGGAAGCCGAACGTGTCACGGAAACAGAACACCATGTGATAGCGGCCACCCACCTCGAACACGGTCGGGAGTGCCTGGCTCTCGTCTGGAATCACATCATCGACGATGCGGCCGCACCGGTTGAACGTGCGCCCGTCCTCGGACGTCGCGAGCGCGATCTTGTACGTCCGTTCGGCGACGCCGTCCGGTCCCGTCTTCCACGTCGTACCGTAAATGTAGTACATATACTGCTTGTCTTTCGTGAAGACGAACGGGTCCCCGACGAGGAACGGCTCGTCAACACTCGCCGATAGCACCGGCCCATCACCAAGCCGCTCGAACGTATGCCCGTCGTCATGACTGACCGACAGGCCGATCCCCGTCTCGACCGACACTGACTCGCGTCGGCTCCAGCCGCTCGTATATCCGTACAGGCCCGTGTCCGTCCGCGTGACGTGGAACGGGAAGATGCCGTGCTCATCGAACGTGCCCAGTTTTCCGAGCGGGATGACCGGGTCGTGCGATACGGCGATCACTTCGAACGACGGTGTCATATCGACGTAACGGATATGGCTCTTGAACGTCCCGTCCGTATCCGGCTCCCGGGTCGAGAAGTAGATGCGGACGAAGTCGTCGAAGACGAGTGCTTGCGGTGATTGAGCGAACGCTGAATAGTCCCCGAAAAAGCCGTGCGGCTTGGGATCGAAAATATGCCCGAGTTTCCGCCACTTCATGTCGTTTCCTCCTTCCGCTCGGCGATGCCGAAACCGGCCCGTCCGACCTCGTTGCCGAGATAGAGCAGATAACGCTTCCCGCCGACGACGAACGTGTGTGGATAGGCGACCATCTCGTCGTCAAACCCGACGTCTGAGCGGGTGAAGCGCATGACGTCATCGTCGCGCGTCCAGTTCAACAAGTCCTGAGACGACGCATAGCCGAGCCGATACGTCCGTTCGGGATTCTTCCGGTAATCGGTCGCGTCGCGATAACAGAAGAACATATGGTACGACCCGTTCTCATAAAACACGTCTGGGCTCGCCTGTGCCTCGTCCGGGATGATGCTCTCGATCAAGTCGCGCTCTTGTTTCACCCAGTTCACGCCGTCGGCTGACGTGGCGAGACGGATCTTGTACACCGGTTCCGGTTTACCTTCGTGCATGAGCCACTCCCGGCCCGCGATGTAAAACAAGTACCACGTGTCTCCAAAGCGCCGGATTTTCGGCCCGCTCAAGACGAACGGTTCATCGAGCGTATACGACAAAACCGGTCCCGGTCCGATCCGCTCGAACGTCTTGCCACCGTCCCGACTCACTGCTTTGCCGATAGTGACGTTGAACGGGACCGACGTACAACGTGTCCAGCCGCCGTAGTAGGCGTGTACCTCGTCCCCGACGTCGATTGCCGAGAACGGATAGATGCCGAACTCGTCGAACGTGCCCCGCTCCCCGAGCGAAAGCGCTGGCTGTTCACTCACGCGCAAAATCGAGAAGTCTCGTTTATCGACGTCGACGTAAGCGCTATAGCTGACGTAGCGGCCATCGATCGGTTTCGGCCGGCAACTGAAATAGATGCGCAAATACGTATCGCGCTCGAGCACGGACGGCGCCTGTGCGAATGCATCCATCCAATCGATGTCGGTATCTCGTTCCGGACTGAACAGCAAGCGCCGGTTCGTCCATTCGTACGTCGTGTTCGTCGTGTTCGTCGTCTTCGTCGTCTCAGCCATTCCCCGTCACCCTTTCGCGTACATCTTGTCGTAGTAGTGTGCATAATCCCCGGAAACGATGTGGTCGACCCAGTCAGGATGCGTGACGTACCAGTCGACCGTCTCCCGCAAGCCTTGGTCGAACGTGTAGGCCGGACGCCATCCGAGCTCGGTCGTGATCTTCGTGTTGTCGATCGCGTAGCGGCGGTCATGCCCGGGACGATCGGCGACGAATGTGATCTGGGAGTCATCTTTACCGAGCAGTTCTAAAATTAAGCGGACGATCGTCACGTTCGCTTGTTCATTGTTGCCGCCGATGTTATACACGTCGCCGTCGCGTCCGCGCTCAGCGACCGTCCAAATCGCCACGCAATGGTCTTTGACGTGGAGCCAGTCACGGATCTGTTGACCGTCACCGTACACCGGGAGCGTCTCCCCGCGCTCGGCGCGTTGGATCATGAGCGGGATCAGCTTCTCAGGGAATTGGTATGGCCCGTAATTGTTGCTGCAACGCGTAATATTGACCGGGAGGCCGTACGTCTCGTGATAGGCCCGGACGATGAAGTCGGAGCTCGCTTTCGAGGCCGAGTACGGACTGTTCGGGGCGAGCGGGGTCGTCTCGGTGAAGAGCCCGTCTGGCCCGAGCGTCCCGTACACCTCGTCGGTCGAGACGTGGACGAATTTGACGCCTTCCGAATAGTCACGTGAGTGTTTATCATCAGGACGTAAATTCCAGTACCGCTTCGCCGCGTCTAACAGCACTTGTGTCCCGAGCACGTTCGTCGTCAAGAACACGTCCGGTTCGACGATGCTCCGGTCGACGTGCGACTCGGCCGCGAAGTGGATGACGCGCGTCACGTCATACGTCGCAAACACGCGTTCGACCGTCTCGCGGTCCCGGATGTCACCTTTGACGAACACGTAACGCGGGTCGTCGATGTCTTGTAGCGTCTCGAGGTTACCGGCGTACGTGAGCGCGTCAAGGTTGACGATACGCCACTGCTCGTTTTCCAGAAGCATCTTTATGAAGTTTGATCCGATGAACCCGGCTCCGCCAGTTACGAGTAAAGTCTTCATGCTCGACACGCTCCTCTTCAAGAAGTGATAGGATATACTGCCCGTAATCCGTCATCTTTAACGTTTGGCCGATATCGCGGAGCTCGGTCGACGTGATGAACCCGCGGCGCCAGGCGATCTCCTCGAGACAGGCGATATAGTAACCTTGCCGCTCCTGCACCGTCTGGACGAACACCGACGCCTTGATCATCCCTTCCGGCGTCCCCGTATCGAGCCACGCCATCCCGCGTCGGAACAAGACGACGTTCAAATCACCGGCCTCGAGGTACATCTGGTTGATCGATGTGATCTCGAGCTCGCCGCGCGGGGACGGCTGGACTTGTTTGGCGTACTCGACGACACGGTTGTCATAGAAGTAGAGACCAGGCACGGCATAGTTCGACTTCGGCTGCGCCGGTTTCTCTTCGATCGAGATGACGCGGCGATTATCATCGAACTCGACGACACCGAACGCGCGTGGGTCCTTGACCGGATATCCGAACACGGTCGCCCCCGTCTCGCGTTGTTTCGCGTCACGTAAGAATTGCGTCAAATCCTGTCCATAAAAGACGTTATCACCGAGGATGAGGCAGACCGAGTCGTCGCCGATGAAGTCCGCACCGAGGATGAAGGCGTCGGCGAGACCGACTGGTTTGTCTTGCACTTTATACGTGATCGACAACCCGAGCTGATGTCCATCCCCGAACAACCGCTCATAGCCATTGATGTCTTTCGGTGTCGAGATGAGCAGAATGTCTTGGATCCCAGCGAGCATGAGCACCGACATCGGATAGTAGATGAGCGGCTTGTCGTAAATCGGGAGCAACTGTTTCGAGACGGCTTTCGTCATCGGATAGAGCCGTGTCCCATTACCGCCTGCTAAAATGATTCCTTTCATGTCCGGTTCCCTCCTTCAATAATCAAGTCGCAAATCCGGTCGACCATCTCGAGCGTCATGTCCGGATAGAGCGGCAGCGTCAAGATGCGGTCGGATACATATTTCGCGTTCGGCATGTGGGCGTCGAACGCGTAACAACTAAAATCGGTGACGAGCGGATAAAAGTACTTCCGGGCGAAGATGCCGTGCTCGGCGAGCCAAGCCATCATCTCGTCGCGGTGGCGCCGGTCACCTTTGAACAGCACCGGGTAGTAGGCGTAGTTCGAGACGGTGTCGTCGCCTCGGCGGTTCAAGCGAATCGTCGGGATTCCCCTGAGCCGTTCATCATAGCGTTCGACGATGGCGCGCCGTTTCATGACGTCGTGCTCGAACCGCGGCAAGTTACAGCGCCCCATCGCCGCCTGGAACTCGTTCATCTTGGCGTTGCCCCCGACCGATTCGACCGCTTCGGGTCCGGTGATGCCAAAGTTAACGGCCTGTTCGATGGCGGCGTGAAAACTCGCCTCATTGTAGGCGAGCGCACCGCCCTCGATCGTATGGAATACTTTCGTCGCATGGAAACTGAACATGCTCATGTCTCCATATGTGGCGATGCTCCGTCCTTGATACGTGACCCCGAACGCATGGGCCGCATCGTACAGCACTTTCAACCCGTGCCGTTTGGCGATGCGGTCAATCTCGTCGACGTGGCAAACGTTGCCGTACACGTGCACCGGAAGGATGGCCGACGTCTTGTCGGTGATGAGCGACTCGAGCTGCGAGACATCTAGCGTATAGTCGAGCGGATTGATGTCACAAAAGACCGGTGTCAGTCCTTTTCGGACGAGCGCATGCGTCGTCGAGGCGAACGTGAACGGTGTCGTGATGACCTCGCCCGAGAGGCCGAGGACGTCGATCGCCGTCTCGAGCGCCAAATGTCCGTTCGTCAGGAGCGAGACGTGCTCTGTACCGAGCACTTCCGTCAATTCTTCTTCGAGTGCGCGGACGTGTTCGCCGCGATTGCTGAGCCAGCGGCTGTCCCAGAGCGGCCGGATCATCTCGACGTACGCCTCGAACTCAGGCATCGCCGGACGTGTCACGGGGATCGGCGGCGACAGATCGTGTTTCGGTAAGTTCATCTAGTCCCTCTCCTTCTATTAAGTCAAGTTAGCGTGTAGGCGTTCAGCAGCTCGCGGACTTTCGGTTTCGAGTTGAACATGAGCACATCGATGATCGACAAGTTCGGTGTGAACGGTTCATTGAATTGCCGGTATGTGACCGGGTCCATCTTAATGAAGTCGAGCGCGACCCCGGCTTCGGCGAACATCGCTTTATCGTATAAGGCCGTGCCCCCGATCGCGTTGATGTAATGGTCCGCATCTAAATGTTCACAGATGGATAAAACGAGATGCTCACATTTCGCATTTTTGTTGTTCGTGAGCTCCGACGAATAGAGGATTGATGTGTCGAGTCCGACATAGTCACGCACCTCACTCAAGAGACGCCCTAAGTACGCGGCGACGTTCCGCTCCTCGTCTTTCATGATCCGCTCGACCATCGGCATGACGTCCGCAAAGTGTGGCGCGTGCTGATAGGCGTGACGGATGAGACGTAACTGGGAGTGCCGCTGCTTCGAATCAAGCACACGGTCATGCTCATTGATCAAACGCAATTGGGACATGTGCTCGACCGGCATTAAAATCGGCTTCGTTTTACCCTCGAGCAGGATCGTGTTGCGATGGATCCAGCCCCCTTTAATGAACTGGACATCGTCAAGGATGACGAACGTGTCGACCGCGGCCATGAGTTGGAAGTAGCCGAGGTATGGAAAATAGTAAGGTTGCATGATTGCCAGTTTCAAGTTTACGACCCCCTTATATCAGTTGCCGCGACCGAAGCCGAATCAACAGTTCGGTGACGATCGGATGCCGCACCATCAAGTAAGGACGAATCCGCTCTTTCCCGACGAAACGGTCAAGGTAGCGATCGTATCGTGGTGACTTTAAAGCGGCATAGTCTCGTCTCAGCCGGTGCAGCCCGACCTCGAACGAGATGCGAGAAAGTTCCATCTCCTGATGATACTGTCCGTTTGAATACGCATCGAACGTATCGATAAAGCGGATGAACGCCTCGTGACGCGCGATATCCCGCTCGAGGTTCCCTTCGTTCCAGATCGTCGTCGCCGATCCTGCGACGCCATATCGATAGACGCTCATCACCTCGGGCATATAGTAAGCGTAGCCATGACTCGCGACGTACAGTTTCATCGCCCCGTCTTTTGCCGGCGCATCGCTCAACCAGTCCGGCCCGTCCAGGATCAGCCCGTTTCGGTACAACATCGACATCGTCGGGATGAACCCGAGCAGTTGCAGCTCACCGGCGTTGTACGTCCGTGCTTCAAACGACGCATACTTCCGGTTCTCAGGCATCCATGGAATGACGCGCCAGTCCGTATGCAACGTGTCGTCCGTCTCGACGTAGGCGTCGTGGAAGCAAAGCGTGCAGTCGGGATTTGCTTCCATGTAGTCGACTTGCTTTTGCAGCTTGTGCGGGTCGATCCAGTAGTCGTCACCGTCACAGAGGGCGACGTATTTGCCGCGGGCCCGCTCTTCGTTCAACAAGTTGACGAACACGCCTTTTGAGTACTGGTTCTCCGTCTGATAAATGACCCGGATCTTGTCGGGATGAAGACGTTCGTAACTCCGGACGATATCGGCCGTCCGGTCCGTCGACGCATCCTCATGGATCAGGATCTCGAAGTCGAAATCCGTCTCCTGCATGAGGAATCCTTCGATCGTCTGACCGATATACGCCTCATGGTTATAGGTGATGCAGTTGATACTGACCATGATCATCGCGTTTCCTCCTCACAGCACTTCGGTTTCAGCTCGGGCGACGGTGCCTGAGTACGTGTCGGGCTGGCCCGGGTCGAACGGTTCGTTCACCCACATGATGGTGACGAGGTCGGTCGTGCCGACGTTCTCGATATTGTGGACGTATCCAGGCGGGATCTCGACGACTTCAAGCGTTTCCCCGCTCACATGGAACGTCATGACTTCCGTGTCGTCGACCAATCGGAGACGGATGACGCCTTCTC
This sequence comes from Exiguobacterium sp. SH5S4, assembly GCF_004337045.1. Lineage (NCBI taxonomy): Bacteria > Bacillati > Bacillota > Bacilli > Caryophanales > Exiguobacterium > Exiguobacterium sp. SH5S4. Next base: position 14,654 of record NZ_SJUQ01000003.1, on the reverse strand, counting down.
CGCTGACGACGAGAAATTGCTCATGCTTCGTGTCGTGCCAATGTTCCCCTTTTTTGATGCCGGGCTTGGCGACGTTGACGGAGACTTGCCCCCGGTCCGGCGTCTTCAAGAACTCGGTGAACGAGCCGCGCGCGTCGCGGTGCATCAGGAGCGGTGTCACCATCCGCTCTCTCGGCAAGTAACTCGTGTACGTGCTATACAGCTGTTTCGTGAACGCGTCCGACAAGTCCGGCACGCTGTGCGCCGCCCGCATCGTCTCGAACGCCTCGAGCGTACGGACGACGTCGAGCAGGGAGATCTCATGCGACGGGACGGTCGGATAGAGCGCGACGTCCGTCGTCAACGTGTCAAGAAACGAGGCGACGACATCATCGACGTGGGCGAGCGTGAGCAACCGCTCAGGGTCGTTCACCGTGACCGTCTCGCCGCGCGAGATCTGATGACAGAACGTCGTGACGGCGCTGTTATAAAACGGGCGCCCCCACTTCCCGAACACGTTCGGCAAGCGGAACAAGTGGACCCGTGTCCCAGAGCGTTCGCTGTAGACGACGAGCACGTTTTCCGCGTCAAGCTTGCTGCGGCCGTAGTCGTTGTCTTGCGTCGCCTGGATCGACGAGGCGAACACAATCGGGACCGGGTTGTATGACAACAGCTCCGTCGCGATGACCTCGGTCAAATCGACGTTACCGGTGATGAATTCGTGCGGGTCTTCCGGCCTGTTGACGCCGGCGAGATGGAAGACGAAGTCGGCCGCTCGGAGCATCCGGCTCCGTTCAGCGAAGTGTGTCTCCTGCGTGACCTTAAGGACGTTGTGCCCTTCCTGTTCAAGTGCGTGCGTGAGGTGTTTTCCTAAAAAGCCGCTTGCTCCGGTGACGACGATATCCATGACAATCCCTCCTTCTGTTGAGTAGCCGGCGTGACGTGAAGCGTCACCCATTTGTCCGGATGATCGAGCAGCCTGAGCATCGTCGGCACGTCTTCAAACCGAAGGATGAGACTGCCGAGTGCTTTGTTCGCCCCTTCGAAGCGCGGGATATCCGAACCGATCGCGTAGGCCAAATTCGATTTGACGATCGTGTACCCTTTGGATGCGAACGTGAGTCCGATAAAACGGCCTGGTACTTGGCTGCCGAGCATGAAGTAACTCGACGGCGTCGTGACACGTTTCATTTCCAGTTCGACCGGTCGTCCGAGCGCGAGGTCGATCGTCGCGCTCACCATGTCGACGCCGGTCGCCTGTTCGATGATCTGCGGGATATAGTTGCCGCCGTTACGGGGGCCGATGTCCATCAAGTAGACGGCACCTTTACTGACGAAAATGTCGAAGTTGAGCGGACCGTTCTTCAGCCCGACTTTCGTGATCATGCATTGAAGCGTGGCGTGGACTTTCGCTTGGACGCGGTCCGGTTGGACGCTCGGGAAGCTCGCAGCGATGGGCGCGAACGGGTTGACGCCTTTCACGTTGAAATGGCTGTTACCGAAACAACGAAAGACGAGTTTCCCGTCGACGACGAACCCGTCTCCGGCGACTTGATAGCCGTCACGTTTGACGAACTGTTCGACGACGATTTCCCCGCCCGGTGACACCTCGAAGGCGGCGGCTAGCTTTTCGCGAATCCTCCTGGGCGTATCCGACGAGGTGATGCGGCTAATCCCTTTGCTTCCCGACGAGTCGGCTGGTTTGACGACGTACGTCCCACGCAGCGTCGACAGTGCCAAAACGGCCGTTTCGAATTCGGTGAAGGCGTATGCCTCAGGTGTCGGGAAGCCGTTCGCTTTCAAGAAGGCGCGGAACTTGACTTTATTCGTCAACGTCTCGACCGTCTGGAACGGGTTCGTGACGAGCCCGAGCGCTTCGCCGACGTAAGCCGCCGTGCGAGCGGCCGGGTCTGACGCGTAAGCGATGATCCCGTCAATCTGTTCCTCGCGTGCCACTTCGAGCACGCGTTCGCGGTCGAGTGTACTGACGCAGTAATAACGGTCAGCGACGTTTCGCCCCGGATTGTCCGGCAAGAAATCGCACAGGATCGTGAAGATCCCTTTCTCTTTCGCCTTTAAAATGACGGGCGTTTGATGCATCGCTCCTCCTAACAGCATGAGCTTCACCATGTCGTTGGTCTCCTTTGGCGTCAAATGATGTTTGCTTGCGTGAACAGTTGGCGATACGTCGCCGCGGTCGCACGGTTGCGACGATTCTCGACGCTTTGTTTTGACAGGGCGCCATGCGTCGCGAGCCGTTCCGGTGCTTCCAGGTAGTTCCGGAGTGACGCCTCGAGCGACGTAGCGGTCGGCTCACATTTGAAACAGTTCTCCCCTTCCGTCAAATGCCCCGAGACGTTGTCGACTTGACGGCTGACGATGACGCCCATCCCGGACGCGCACGCCTCGATGATCGTCAAGTTGCCGTTCGAATAGGTCGCCGGCAAGACTAAGATGTCCGAGTCACGATAGACGAGATGCATATTGTCCCAGGCGTCGATTTCATCCAAGAACGTCACACCTTCGAGGTCATGCTCCTTGATGTAGTCACGACACGCCTCGTACAAGTGTCCGTCCCGGTTCAGCGCGAGCGACAGGTTCGGATAGTCTCGTTTCAAGGCCCGGTACGCTTTTAGGGCGACAAGCGGTTGGTAGCGGTCGATGAGCCGGTTCGCGAACAAGATCCGGACCGGGTCACCTCGGCGCTTCACGCGGAGCGGATGGTCGAAATAGGCGTCGATATCGATCGGGTACGGGGCGTTGACGACTTGTTCTTCCATGAATCCGAACTCGCGGACGAATTGGTCGCGGGCGACTTGTCCCATTCCGAAGATCAGGTCGGCGTCACGGAACATCGTGTGGATGATCCGCGTCTTCCACTTCGCGTTCGCTTGTTCGAGCAGCTTGTCCGAGGCGTTATCCTCACCCGACACGTCGCGGATCGGCTCGCTCAAGACGACGACTTTGCTGCCTTTCCGTTTCGCGAGCTTCAAGATGAGCGAGTGCAGCGGTGTGAAGCCGGCGACGAGAATGATGTCCGGTTTGAAGCGGGCAAGTTCTTGGAACACTTGGAGTGACACATAGTTCAATGGTCCGGCGAAGTAGTTGCTTTTGAGCACTTTACAGCGGTCGCCGAGCGGGACTTTCCACCAGTCGGGACGTCGGGCGGTCAATTGGTCATAAAACCAAAACTCGGTATCGAAATGTTCTTGGAGCGCGTAGCAGAACTTGACTTGATACGGGGCGGCGATGTTCGTGATGAAGACGAGTCGTTGTTTCATCATATTCACCTCACCCGATCCGCTTCGTCGAGCTCGGCACGTGCCAAGCTGCGAGTTCTGCTTGAATGTAGGGCAGCGTCAACAGCAGCCGTTTCACGTCTTCGACGCCGAGCTGTTCGGTGTTGTTCGAGTTGTACTCGCCTTGGACCGTCAGCTCCCTGCTGCCTTCACTGAAATATTTATCGTAGTTGAGGTCACGGTTGTCAGCCGGGACGCGGAAGAAACCACCCATATCTTCGGCGAGGACGTGTTCTTCACGTGTCATGAGCGTCTCGAACGTCTTCTCGCCATGCCGGGTACCGATGACTTTGACCGGGTTGTCGACTTGGAACAATTGTTTGAGCGCCTCGGCGAGATCACCAATCGTCGAAGCCGGTGACTTTTGGACCATGATGTCGCCCGCGTGCGCATAATTGAAGGCGAAGACGACGAGCTCGACCGCGTCACTGAGACTCATCAAGAACCGGGTCATGAGCGGGTCGGTCACGGTGAGCGGTTCCCCGTTTTTGATCTGTTCGACGAAGAGCGGGATGACCGATCCGCGTGACGCCATGACGTTACCGTAACGGGTGCCGCAGATGAGCGTCTTGTCCGGACCGACGGCGCGTGCCTTGGCGACGAACACTTTTTCCATCATCGCTTTCGAGATGCCCATCGCGTTGATCGGATAGGCCGCCTTGTCGGTCGACAGGCAGATCACTTTCGCGACACCGGCATCGACGGCAGCGTTCAAGACGTTCTCGGTGCCGAGGATGTTCGTCTTGACGGCTTCGATTGGGAAAAATTCGCACGATGGGACTTGTTTGAGCGCCGCGGCGTGGAACACGTAATCGACGCCGTACATCGCGTTCTTGACGCTATTCGAATCGCGCACGTCACCGATGTAAAATTTCAGTTTGTCATCGTTGTAGCGTTTGCGGATGTCTTCTTGTTTTTTCTCGTCACGTGAGAAGATGCGGATCTCTTTAATGTCCGTATGGAGGAACCGTTCCATGACGGCGTTGCCGAACGAGCCGGTCCCGCCGGTGATGAGCAAAGTCTTATTCGAAAACATGATCGAGTCTCCTTTCTGAGGTGCATTGTCTGAGAGGTCAGGAGGTTGTGTATGAAGTCTTTTACCCGCCAAATTTGAAATGAATTGGTAATAGAAGGGAAACTCCTATCATTTTTTCGCAACATGTGTCATCTCTTTTTCTTTCAACGGGACGGTCGGCGGTTCGACCTGCCCTTCGATGATGCCTTTGCGCAGGAGGACGTTTCGGACCGTCAACAAGATACAGACGAGGTCGAGACGGTGACCCATGTGCCGGACGTAATCCCCGTCAAACTTCGCCTTCACCTCGATCGGGAGCTCATCGCGTCCTTTCACTTGCGCCCACCCGGTCAGGCCTGGTTTGACCGGGGCGACGCCTTCCGCGCGTCTCGCCTCGATCAAGTCGGTCTGATTCCACAGCGCCGGCCGCGGACCGACGAGCGCCATGTCGCCTTTTAAAATGTTGACGAGTTGCGGGAGTTCGTCGAGGCTCGTCTTCCTGAGGACGCTACCGATCGGCGTGATGTGTTTCGTCGGGTCGGCGAACATGTGGGTCGGCACGTCTTTCGGCGTGTCGTCCCGCATCGTCCGGAACTTATAGATCCAAAACAACGTCTCGTCCTGACCGACGCGCTGCTGTTTGAACAGGACCGGTCCTTTCGAGTCGAGTTTGATCAAAATCGCGATCAACACGAGCAACGGTGCGAGCAAAAATAGTGCGAGCGAACTCAAGACGATGTCGAGTTTCCGCTTTTGATTCAAATAGCGCATCCCTCACACCTCCCTCTTGAGCGGACTCCCCGGCGTCTGTTTCCACACTTCACGCATCACATAATCCGTGTACGACAACAAGATGCGGAGCACTTTATCGGACACGTTCGGCATCGCGTAGTCGGAAACGAGTCGCATCGGTGTATCCGTCTCCTCTAACACGCGGAGCGCCTGGAGGACGCGGTCGCGTTTCAAGCCGACCATCATCGCCGCCCCTTCTTCCATCGCCTCGGGCCGCTCGTGCGCTTGGCGGATGTTTAAGCCTTTCAGCCCGAGGATCGAACTCTCCTCGCTGATCGTCCCGCTGTCACTGAGCACCGCTTTCGCATGAAGTTGCAAGTGGACATAGTCGCTGAACCCGAGCGGCTTGAGCGTGCGGATATTCGGGTGCAGCGTCACCCCGGTCTCACGAATCCGGTTGGCAGTGCGCGGGTGCGTGCTGATGATGAGCGGGAGGTCGTACGTCTCGGCGATCGCATTCAACGTGTCGACGAGATCGAAGAAGTTCTCATCCGCACTAATATTCTCGTCTCGATGCGCGGAGACGACGAAGTAGCCGCCTGCCGTCAGACCGAGCCGGTCGAGCACGTCCGAGCGGTCGATTTTGTCTCGCTGGCGCGTGAGCACCTCGAACATCGGACTGCCCGTCTTGATGACGCGGTCGGACGGGAGCCCTTCTTTTAGAAGATACTCGCGGGCGATGTCGCTGTACGTCAAATTGACATCGGCGATATGGTCGACGATGCGGCGGTTCGTCTCTTCCGGCACCCGTTCGTCAAAACAGCGGTTCCCTGCCTCCATGTGGAAGATCGGGATTTTATGGCGTTTGACGGCGATGGCGGCGAGGCAGCTGTTCGTATCGCCGAGAATGAGCACGGCGTCCGGTCGTTCAGCCTTGAGCACCGGCTCGACCGCGATCAAGATGTTGCCGATCGTCGCCATCGGCCCGTCCGCGGAGGCGTCGAGGATGTAGTCGGGCGTGCGCAGACCGAAGTCTTCGAAAAAGATCTCGTTCAACTCGTAGTCGTAGTTTTGTCCGGTGTGGACGAGGATGTGTTCGATCGCCTCCGACGCCTCGAGCTTGGCGATGACGGCCGAGAGACGGATGATTTCCGGGCGCGTGCCGACGATGGTCATCACTTTGAGTCGATTCATAACGTTCCCTCCTAAGAAGTATGGTGGATGGATAGGATGCGGATCTTCACTTGGGCGAACACTTGATGGACGAGTGCTTTCTCGCTGTCATCAAACGCGAGGAACCACATGATGATGCCATAGAGGACGACGAGCACGCCCCCTTTCAAGGCGAAGGTGAACAGGTTCGACGCCGGGAACAGCTGTTGGATGCCCCAGCCGATGACCGTATAGAGCGCGAGCGCCGGAAGAATCCTCACGTGGCATGACCGGAAAAATAGCCCGATGTCGAGTTTGAGGATGCGGCTGTAGACGAAGTTCATATAGAAGACGAGCCCGACGATATTGCCGATACAGATGGCGACAGCCGCCCCGATCGGCCCGTAAATCGGGATGAGGAGCGGAGATAACGTGATGCTGATACAGGCGACGATGAGTGCGCCATACGCCCGATACTTCACTTTGTTCTCGGCGATGAGCGTCGTGTTGCCGATGTCTTGTGTCAATGTGATAAGGCTCGGGGCGATGAGGAGGAGCGCGACGTAATACGAATCGTGAAACGCCTCGCCGACCCAGAGCCGCATGAACTCTTGTCCGAGGACGAAGAATGACAGGACGATCAATCCGACGATATAGAGCTGGATGCGGCCGATCCGGACGAACAAGACGGCGATTCCTCCCCTGTCGTCACGCGTGAGCATCCGGCTCACTTTCGGCAAGAACAAGAAACCGAGCGCCGACGCGATCGTCCAGACGTACCCTTCGATGACCATCCCGACCGAGAACAAGGCGATCGAGGCACTGCCGGCGAGCATCCCGAGCAGGCTCGGCGTGATGTTGAGGATGAAGCGCTGGGCGACGAGCGTGACCGTGCTCCATGTCATGAAGCCGAAGATGTCTTTATAAATTCCTTTGTCGCGTTCACGGAAGTTCGCGCGGACCGTCGTCTTCCGGTGGATAAAGATGTATTCGATGATGAGCACGAGCGTGCCGACGAACGCGGTGACGAGGACGAGCGCATACAGCCCGTAGCCGAGGATGAGCGCCGTCACCATGAGGACGACGGTCGCAATCTTTTCTGTTAACTGGAGCGCGCTCGAGAACAAGAAGTACTCATGTGAGACAAGGATGCCCGTGAACGGTTTCGCCGGGAATGACATGACGATGAACAGACCGGCGACGACGTACAGGACTTTCAACTTGTCGAGCTCGGCCGCGGTCAGCCCCGCGTATACCGAGTCGAGAAAGAAATAGACGACCGCGAGGATGACGAACAAGACGAAGCCGATGACGGTGAACAGTTTATAGGCGACGCCGAGGAAGCGTGCCGCCTTATCCTCGTCCCCTTCGGCCATGTATTTGCTCATGAACCGGGATACGGCCGCGTCGAGCCCGAAGTCCATCGCGAACATGCTGATCAGCGAGATGGTGAGCATGTAGAGCCCGTAGTTCGCTTGACCGATCTCCTGGATCATCCACGGCGTATAGATCAATCCGGACAAGATGCCGAAAAAGATTTGTGTATACGACATCGCTGCCCCGTATTTGATTTTGCGCGTGCTCGCGGCCTCATCGGGCTCGACGCGTGTCGACATGTGTTTCCACCTCTCTTCCTTACTGCCAGAAGAACGTATACACCGGTGCGTCCTGCAGGAACAACAAGACTAACAGCGTCACCGCCGCGTAATAGACGAGCAATCGTTCGCGCCGCTCGAACGTCTTGAGGATCTCCGGGATCATCAGAATCAAGAACAGCGTGAAGTACTGGACGAGCCGCATCATCGACGGGTTGATGAACGTGAGCGGCAAGAAGCATGCCGCGAGGAACAACGCGTTAAAGTAATGCGTCGCCGACGGGTTGTTCGCCAAGATCTCATCGCGCCGCCATAAGGCGACGAGCAGGACGAACAGGAGCATGGCGCTGAAGTTGATCGCACCCGCCCCATTCATGTAGTCATACGTGTCGTAGCCAGATAACGTCACCAACATCTCAAAGAACGGGCCCCGAAACACGAACAAGGCGGCGATGAAGCCGAGCATGCCGAGAATGTACGCTTTCGTCAGTTGCCGGTTGGCCAAGAAATAAAACGGCAAGAACACGAGCGCCGACTTATGGATCGTCATGGCGACGAGCACGAGGACGAGAAACAGTAGGAGCTTGCGGGCCCGGACGAAGTGATAACCGATGAGGACGACGAGCGCCGTCGCCACCGTCTGGCGTAACCCCGTCACGGCGAAAAATTCATAAAACAGGACCGAGAAGAGTAAAAAGCTGATGAGCGGCTCGCTCGAATATTTATAGATGAAGTAACCGAGCGGCACCATGAAGATGACGGCGATCAAGACGAGATACAGTTGATAGTCCGAGATGACGAACTGGGTGAGCCGTTGGAACAAATAATAGCCCGGGTCCTCGCTCTCGGTGAAGACGAGGGTAAAGAAGTCCTGCGTCAGCGCGTCGAGCGGCAGCGGCTTCGTCGCGAGAAAAAGCGCTCCGTATTGCGCCGTGTCGTCCCCGACCGAGATGTGACGAAATCCCGACAAGACGATCCACTGGACGGTCGCGAACGTCACGAACCAACCGCGCCTGTAAGTCGTGTCAGAACGCATGAGCAGCATCGCCCAGAGGACGAGCAGTGCGATGTTGACGAGATAGATGGTCATGAGGTCGCCTCTTTTCTAACGATAGATGAGGTTCGTGACGCCCCGATAGAGCGACAGCAAGTTCGAGATCAAAAGTCCGTTGAACCGCAGACGCCCATGTTCGAACGGACTGAAATAGTCACGCACGTCCCGGGTCGCGAGATACGCTTCACGCACCGCCGCCGCGTCTTCTTTGAACGTATGGCGCAAGATGATCGGGATGAGCGTACCCGCGTCCGGACGGCGCTCGACATCGATCAGTAACTGGCTGAGATAGCGGTCCGATTCGATTTCGGCACGGTGGGCAATCTTTTTCGTCTGTTGGGCCCCGTGAATCCGGGACAGAACGAGCGGCTCATCCGTCAAATAGTAGTCAAACCCGTCAAGCGCGAACCCGATCCAACATATCCAATCTTGGATGAACCGGTCCTCCTCCGAGAAGCGCCGCGCTGCGAACGCCGCGCGTGGGATGAGGAGCGCACAACCGTTCAGGCTCGACGTCAGCATCAAGTGACGGAACATATCACCCGCTTGATACAACCCGGTGAACTTGCGCTGGTAACGCCGGATCGGGGCCCCGTGTTCGTCGATGAAGCGGGTGCCGGTGACGAGGATCGTCCGCGACGGGTCGAGTCTTTCCCGCTCGAGCGTCTCGAGCTGCGCCTCGATCTTCCGCGGGGCGTACAAGTCGTCGTGGCTGAGCCAAGAGAAGAAGTCACCGCGCATCTCGTCGATCCCACGGTTGAGCGCGCTCGAGACGCCGCCGTTCACTTGCTCGATGTAACGGATCCGGTCGCCGTAGGTTTTGGCGACGGCGGCCGTCTTCCCTCCGTCGGTCGAGCCGTCGTTGACGACGATGACTTCGATATGCGTATACGTCTGGGCCAGGGCGCTGTCGATACATTCGGCCAAATAGTTGCTCCCGTTGTACACCGGGATGATGATCGAGACGAGTGGTTTCATAGAATATTCCTCACTTTCTCGTGTCGGAGCGCCGCATAGACGTCCAAGTAGTCGATGGCGCGGTCACGGAGCGCAAAGTTCGTCCGGGCATGGGTGACGCACGCGTCTTTGTACGACCGTTTGCCACGGGCAAAGATGCGCTCGATCCCGTAATTCAAATCGGTGAGTCCCCGTGTCGCGACGACGACACCCGTATCGTCGGTGACGAGTTCCGGGCTCGCGGTCGCGTCCAAGACGAGCACCGGCGTCCCGCACGCCATCGCCTCGACCGTGACGTTGCCGAACGACTCCTGTTCCGATAAGTTGAGGAACACGTCGGCGAGCGCGTAGTAGCGGGCGAGCTCACGGGCGTCGTTCGTCTCGTTGACGTGGATGACGTTGTCCGGGAGCTCTGTGTCGTCAAGCCGGCCGATCAAGAGAAAGGCGTCGTTCGGACGTGCCGCCGCGAGGTCGAGGAAGGCACCGAGCCCTTTCGCCTCACTCCACGTGCTCGCGACACCGAGCAGCACCATCTTGTCGGCCAACTGAAGCCGCACCCGGAGCTCGGTCGCGTCGACCGGACGAAACACGTCGAGGTCGACCCAGTTATGAATCCGGCGCAATACGGCAGCGTGTCGGAGGAACGAAAAGCGCGCCTCGGTCGTGATCCAGTCGGATACCCCGACGACGGCGAGGCGCGGGATCGCCGTCAACCAGCGACGTTTGTCGTCGAGCATCTCACTCGTCCGGTCGAACAGCCAGCTCGGGATATCGTCCCGAAGTTGCGGGCAATCGCCGCAACCGTGTTGCCACTTGTTGCACCCGGCCGTCGTGTAATGCGTGCATTTGCCGGTGAAGAACCAGCAGTCATGGAGCGTCAACACGGTCGGGATGTCGCGTGCGGCCAAGTATTCGAACAACGTCCTGAGATGAACGTAGTTGGCATGCAAGTTATGGAGATGGACGACGTCCGGAGCGTAGCGCTCGATGTCACGGACCAAATTCTCCGTCGCAAATCGTGAGGCGTAGCCTTGCCGTCCGGTGAGCCGGGCGTGCAGCGCGTGCAGCTTCACGTCTACGGGATCGCCGATGACGTAACTCGCCTCGGTGACCGGTCCCGTCGAATGGGCGACACGTGTCTCGTGTCCGCAGTCGTGATGGACAGATGCGAGTTCTTTACAGATTCGTCCGGTGCTCTTCACGTCGTTGATCGCGTTAATATGGAGAATCTTCATCGTCGCCACCTCACTCGTACGCGTAATACTTATGCCGTCTGCTCTTCCGCTTGTTCAAGACGAGGCCGAGCATATGCGTCCCGGTCCGATCGAGCTGTTCTTTCGCTTTCACGACGAGTTGGCGCTCCGAATTCTCGCAGCCGATGACAAGGATCGTGCCGTCGGCAATTTTTGCGAGCAGACGGGCGTCCGCCACTTGCATCATCGGCGGTGCGTCGAGGATGACGATATCGTATTGCCGACGCACCTCGTCGAGCAGTTCGACCATCTGGTCAGAAGCGACGAGCTCGGTCGGATTCGGCGGGATCGGTCCGGCGGTGAGGAGCGACAACCGCTCGACGCCCGTCTGTTGGATGGCCCGCTCGAGCGAGATCCGACCGACGAGAATCGTCGATAGCCCGGCTTGGGACGAGAGGTTGAACGTGAACTGCGCCGTCGGTTTACGAAGGTCACAGTCGATGAGGAGGACGCGCTTTCCGAGCTGCGCATAGACGACGGCGAGGTTCGCGGCGGTCGTCGACTTCCCTTCCCCGGTCGAGGCCGATGTGACGTTGATCATCTGTAGCTTCTGACCGATCGACGTGAACTCGAGGTTCGTCCGGATCGTCCGATACTGCTCCGAGATCGGCGACTTCGGATTGGCGAGCGTGATCAAATCACGCTGCCCGTAATCAGGAAGATTGTCGTTCTTTTTTCTCAGAAACATGAGGGGCCTCTCCTTTCCCTTTAGGGGTGTTCGTTTTTATTTTTTTCGGTTTCATGTCACGCCGTTCGATGACCGGCACCGATCCGATGACGGGAAGGTCTAACAGCCGTTCCGCCTCTTGTTCGTTTTGGATCCGTTTGTCGAACACGTAGCGTAAGAGACCGATCAGCCCGCCGAAGAACAAGCCGACGAACATACCGATTATTGTATTGACGAGGATGTTCGGTGAGATCGGGGTGAGCGGCACTTCAGCCGGCGACAAGATGCGGACGTTGTCGATGTTCATCAAGTCCGGGATCTCGTCCGCGAACACTTCGCTGATGACGTTCGCCGTCTCCGCCGCCACCGCCGCGTCCGTATGGGTGATGACGACGCTGATGACTTGTGACTCTTCCTCACTCTCGACCGTGAGCACGTCACTGATCGGGTCTGGCGCGTTCGGGACGCGCTCTGTCACTTCGTTCAAGATGGCCGGGCTCTTCATAATGACCCGGTACGTATTGACGAGCGAGAGCGACGAGAGCACTTCCGAGCTGTCGACGCGGTCGCCTTCTTGTTCGGTCACTAAGAGCACTTGCGTCGAGGCCTCGTACGTCGGTTGGATGAACGCCGTGCTCACATAATAAGCAGCGAGCCCGCCGAGCAGGATGAACGGTACGAGTAACCACTTGCTTTTCTTAAGTACCTCGACGAGATCACCGACGATCGTCGTTTGCTGATTCATAAATGTTTCCCTCCCTACAGACAGAATGGACGACAGAAATAAGGCATGAGCCTACCGTAATACGTTCTTTCCCTGTTCATCTTGACAATCGGAGGGAATCATTTATCATTTTTTCGCAACATCATGTCATGTTGCCGTTCCGTTTCGTTCTTTGTCTTTTTAGGAACTTGGACCTAAAAAAAAGACCGCCTCGCGAGGAGACGGTCGGTCAGTTCAGTTCGCGATGCAGTTCGCGGTCGGTGATATAGTCGGGTTCGAGCTTTAGGATGACGCGGTCGAAGGTGCGTTGCAGGGCGAACATGCCAAGTAACAGGACGCCGAGCGCTAGAAAGAACGACGTCCCCGGCGAGCCGGTTTCAAACCACCCAAGCAACGCGTACAAGACAAGGAGGCCAAACAGCGTCAGCCAAAACGGGAAGCGGATGAGCCGTTGATACGTCGCGTCATCGTTGAACGTACTCCGGATTGTCCCGAGTTTCCATTCACGCACGAGCAGCGGGACGACGCCGAGAAAACCGAGTCCGATGAGGAGCGGTTGTGAGAGGTCGACCGTTCGCAGGAACGTGCTCGTCAGGAAGATGGAACCGGCTCCGATCATAATCGCTTTTGCTTTGCCTTGCCGTGCGTAGTCGACGAGGCGGCGGATATGTTGTTCGCGTTTCATGGGAGTCCCTCCTTTGGGTTACATATCCATGTACGTAAAAAGCTCGGCACAAGTTTCGAAATAAGAAACTCGCCCGATCTTTTCTTAAAATTCTTCCAGTTCAAAAAAGTAAGGTTTTTGAACCGAGAATTGATGGGAAGATTTTAAAATCAATGCGTCTTGATTTACATTGAGTTTAATTTGTTTGCCATCCTCCGTTTCGATGACTAATACTCCATCCGCGTAAGACGCATTCTTCACTTCAGAGTTAAGCTGAAACTTAACTACTGACGTCTGTTCCGCATTCACTGAAAAAGAAAGCATAAGCTCATTCACCTCTTTTCTAAGCTTAAAATTGTGTTGTATATCGCAAACTTTAGGTGAGTTCGCATTACACATTTTTAGTCTATCATAGGGAAAAACCGCTTCGATTCGGCTTCTTTGACGGAGTGTGAATTAGGCTATGTCGATAATGCGTTTTTACTTTAGGAGAAGAGTATACTAAATCACCACATGTTGAAATTAAATAGTGGAGTGGAATTGAGGTGACAAATAAGTTACTATTTCCGTCGATTTTAAGTCTCAAATCTTACTTCATTCAAGTGTAATTTTTCTAATGACCCCATTCTTATGTACTGACTACTTGACGATGACGGTCTGCGTCTGTTTCACATACCCTGTTTTTTGTTGTGTCACGAGAAGTGATTTCCCTTTCGCTTGTGCTGGGATGGCGACGCGATACGCTCCTTTGGCGTCCACTTTGACGGTCTTCCCAATCATCTTCGTCCCGATGAACACGCGGACGAACGCACCTGGCTCACCTTTACCGCTGACGACACGCGGTGTGGCCGTCGCCGTGAGCTTCGCTTGGACACCGAGCACGGTCCGTTTGATCGAACTTGACGTGTTTCCGGCCGCGTCCATTGCTTGGACTGACACGGTATCACCACGTGTCAGCTGCGACAAGTTAAGTGAGTAGACACCTGCTGACTAAGCGGTCGTAGTCAATTGTTTCTTATTGTGATGAACGACGATTGTCGAGCCGGCTTCCGCACGTCCGAACACACGGGACGAGCGGTTCGTCAACGTCGAGATGGTAGCGAGCGGTGGAGCCTTCGTATCAATCGGTTGAATTATTTGTGTCGTCGCGGAAGGCAATATCTTGACACCTGAGATGGCAAAACGGTGTATGGACCTCGACACGCACGCCGTCGTCGTCGGTGGAGCCATCACGCGTCCACAACAGATCACGGCGCGGTTTAAAGAAGCGATGTCTTCTTCATTGCATACAAAATAAAAAAAGTGTCTCTTGTTTTGAGTTGAACTGAACCCCGAATGAAGGACACTTGAAATAAGTGACCCATTCGGGGTTTTTCGTATGCGCACGAATCGCTATAATGAACCTATTCATTCAGACGGGAGAAACAACCATGAGTAAAATCATTTTCAATATCCATCAAATTGATCAGCTTGAGTCGAACCCGAACGTCTCGTCGGTTTCAGAACGCTCGATCCAATACACCGGTGAATTCAAAGTAAAGGCCGTGCTTGAAAACATGGACG